>DASPQQ010000123.1:0-27333 GCA_035624885.1 Bryobacteraceae bacterium
AAAAGGCGACGGCGGCGCAGCCCGCCACGCAGCCGGCCGGACAGACCGCAGCCCCGTCGGGCATCCTTCCGAGCCGTCTCGGAGACGTGGCCAGCCTCAAACCGGTGATCCCGGCCGCTCCGGCCGCGGCAGTCGCTCTGCCGCTTCCGGAACCGAAGCCGCAGGCCTCTGCGCAAACGACGGCCTCGAATCCGTGCGAAGCTGGTCCGGACAACGCCGTGCCGCCATATATCCGCATCGGCAGCACCTGCCTCGTGCCGATCGGATTCATGGATCTCACCCCGTTCTGGCGTGACAAGAACGCGGGATCGAGCATGGGTTCGAACTTCGGCAGCGTGCCGTACAACAACACGGCCAACGGAAATCTTTCTGAAACGCGCTTCAGCATTCAGAACTCGCGCATCGGTTTCCGCTTCGACGGCGACTGGAAGGGCGTTCACTTCATCGGCTATAACGAGTTCGACTTCAACGGCACGAGCGGATCTTCCTCGCTCGCCGTCTCGAACGGCGCCGTCGTGCCCCGCCTCCGCCTTTACTGGGTGGATGCGCGCAAAGGCAAGATCGAATTCCTCGCCGGGCAGAGCTGGAGCATGCTGACTCCGAACCGCTCCGGAATCTCGGCGCTGCCTGGCAACCTCTTCTACTCACAAGTCGTAGACATCAACTACATGGCGGGTCTGACCTGGTCGCGTCAGCCCGGCGTGCGCATTCTGTACCACCCGACCGACAAGGTCACGTTCGGTGTCTCGGCGGAACAGCCCGATCAGTATATGGGCGGTTCGGCTGGCGGATCGAGCACGGTGTTGCCAGCGGCTCTTCTGCCCCTGCAGGGCACGCAGCTGGACGCCGGCCTGAATATCGGCGGGTGCACCAACAATACGGCCGCGGGGGCCACAGCGGTGAGCTATGGCTGCACCGGGCAGGGCTATCTGGCGCAGCCGACCGTGATGCCGGATATCATCGCCAAGCTGGCCTTCGACCCCACTTCCCGCTTCCACTTCGAAGTCGGCGGCGTGGTCAGCGAATTCAAGACCGCGCTGAACCAGTCGGCGACTGGTGCGTTAACGGTTCCCACCGGGGCGTACAACCTGCACCCCACCGCCACCGGGGCCGGCCTCCTGTTCGGCTTCAACGCTGAAGTGGTGAAGAATCTTCGCCTGATCAGCACGAACTTCTACGATCGCGGCGAAGGCCGTTATATCTTCGGCCAGGCGCCGGATCTCGTCGTGAACGCCAACGGTGCGCTCAGCGCCCTCAAATCCGCTTCGACGCTCGACGGCTTCGAAGCGCGTATTAAAAACACGCTGCTCTACGGCTACTACGGCGGAATCTACATCGGCCGTGACGTCGTCATCGATACCAACGGTTCGCTCGTCGGTTATGGCTACAGAGGTTCTTCCAACAGCCAGAACCGCGCGATCAACGAAATCTCGTTCGGCTTCAACCAGACCATCTGGAGCAGCCCCCGCTACGGCGCCATCAACTACATGATGCAGTACGAGTGGTTGCAGCGGGCTCCGTGGTACGTGGCCGCTGGCGCGCCGAAGGGCACGCACGACAACACGATCTATCTGGATATTCGGTACACCCTGCCGGGTTCAATGCCGAACTTCTAATCGATTTGTAACATAACTGCAACATTGGGGTGGGAGACTCACAAGTGGCCCACCCCCGACTTTTATAGAGGGGTAAAGAAATTTATGAAGAAGTTGTTCGCAGCAGGTCTGACGGTCCTCGGCACGGCGGTGCTTGCCATCCCGGCCGTGGCGGCGGATACCATCAACGGCGCCGGGGCTACCTTCCCCGCGCCCATCTACCAGAAGTGGTTTGAAGAATATAAGGCCAGCCATCCGAGCGTGCAGATCAACTATCAGCCGATCGGTTCGGGTGGCGGCATCGCGCAGCTGCAGAAGGGGACGGTCGATTTCGGCGCTTCGGATATGCCGATGACCGACGACCAGATCAAACAGACACCGGTGAAGCCGCTGCACTTCCCGACGGTGATGGGCGCGGTGGTGCTGAGCTACAACATCCCGGGCGTGACGGCGAAGCTGAAGTTTTCGCCGGAAGCAATCGCCGGAATGTATCTCGGAACGATCCAGAAGTGGAGCGACGCGAAAATCAAAGCGGATAATCCGGGCGTGAATCTGCCGGACAAGGAAATCGAGATTGTGCACCGCTCGGATGGCAGCGGCACGACGTTCGTGTTCGTGGACTATCTCAGCAAGGTGAGCCCGGAGTGGAAGTCGAAGGTTGGCGCCAACACGTCGGTTGCGTGGCCGGTCGGTCTCGGCGGCAAGGGCAACGATGGCGTGGAAGGACTCATCAAGCAGACGCCGAATTCGATCGGCTACGTGGAACTGATCTACGCGGTCAACAACAAGATGGCGTTTGCCGATGTGAAGAACGCGGCGGGCAAGTTCGTGACCCCGAGCTTTGAAAGCGTCACGGCGGCGGCCGCGAACTCGAAAGAGATGCCTCCCGATTTCCGGGTCTCGATCACCAATGCTCCGGGCGCGGGCTCCTATCCGATCTCGACGTTCACCTGGCTGCTGGTTCCGAGTGAAATCAAGGATGCGGCGAAGAAGAAGGACATCACCGACTTCCTCGCGTGGATGTTGACGACCGGTCAGAACGACGCCCAGGGACTGAGCTACGCTCCGCTGCCGAAGGCCGTGGTTTCCAGGGTCCAGGCGCAGATCAAGATGGTGAAGTAACAGCTCCTCACTCTGCTTCAATATGGCCACCTCATCCGCAACACTGACGCCAGCTTCCGCGACGATGTCGAAACGGCGCTTCGGCGGCGATGAGGTGGCGCATATCATCACGTTTCTGTTCGCCGCGCTCATCATCGCGGTGACCATCGGGCTGGTCTGGCAGTTGTGGCTGCACAGCGCGGCGGCGCGGCAGAAGTTTGGCTTCAGCTTTCTCGCTTCAAAGCTCTGGAATCCGGTCACGGACGAGTTCGGCGCGGTGCCGTTCATCTACGGCACGATCATTACCTCTTTCCTCGCGCTGCTGATTTCGGTTCCGCTCGGCGTGGGCGCGGCGATCTATCTATCCGAACTGGCGCCCACGAAAGTCTCGAACATACTGACATTTCTGATCGAACTGCTGGCCGCGGTGCCCAGCGTCATTTTCGGCCTGCTCGCCATCTTCACGCTGATCCCGCTGATGCGGGACTATATTGAGCCGTTCCTGAAAAACGTGCTCGGGTTCCTGCCGTTGTTCAGCGGCAGGGCTTATGGCATCGGGTATCTGACGGCGGCCGCGATTCTCGGCGTGATGACGTTTCCGTTCATCATTTCGGTGTCGCGCGAAGCGCTGATGGCGGTGCCCCGCGAGCAGCGTGAGGCCGCGCTGGCGCTGGGCGCTACCAGGTGGGAATCGACCTTCGATGCCGTGCTGCCATTCGCCCGGCTGGGCATCATCGGCTCCGTGTTTCTGGCTCTGGCGCGCGCGCTCGGTGAAACGATGGCCGTCACGATGGTGATCGGCAACGATCCTTCGGTTCACGCCTCGCTGTTCGCGCCGGGCTATACAATCGCCGCCGTCATCGCCAATGAATTCAGCGAAGCCACCGGCGACGTCTATCTTGCCTCTCTGGTCGAGCTGGGACTCGTGCTGTTCGCGCTGACGATTGTGATCAACGGGCTGGCGCAGATGATGATCGTGCTGACCACCAGAAAAGGGAGCCGGAAGGGATGAGCAAAGGAACCAGCTTCCGCAACCGGCGCCGCCACGCCGTCAACAACGTGATGCTGACCGTGTGCGGCCTGTGCGCGCTGCTCACCGTCTCGACGCTCTTCGTGGTGCTGGGTTTTCTCGTATACAACGGCATTTCGTCGGTCAATATCGATTTCTTCACCAGACTGCCGCTCGCGCCGGGGCAGGAAGGCGGCGGGATGGCCAACGCCATCGTGGGCAGCGCCATGATTGTCGTGGTAGCCACGGTGATCGGGCTGCCGGTGGGCTTCTTCGCGGGGATCTATCTGGCGGAGTTCGGCGGCAAGACATTCGCCTTCCTCGTGCGCTATACGGCGGACCTGCTGAACGGAATTCCTTCGATCGTGATCGGCATCTTCGCGTGGACCGTGATCGTGGTGCCGATGCATCATTTTTCGGCGCTGGCCGGTTCGGTGGCGCTCAGCCTGATGCTGATTCCCATCGTGGCGCGCAACACGGAACAGTTCCTTCTCGAGGTGCCCGTCGCCATGCGCGAAGGGTCGCTCGCGCTGGGAGCCACCAAGTGGCGGACGATCGCGAGCGTGATCGTACCGGCCGCGCGCAAGGGCATCATGACCGGCATGATCCTCGGGGTGGCGCGCATTTCCGGCGAAACCGCACCTCTGCTTTTCACCGCACTGAACAACCAGTTCTGGAGTACGGGCGTTTCAGAACCAACAGCCTCGCTGCCGGTGATGATCTTCACTCACGCGGTGGCCCCCTATGACGACTGGCACCGGCAGGCATGGGCCGCGGGACTTGTGCTGCTCACGCTGGTGCTGGTGGCGAACATCCTGGCGCGCACGGTTATCTCGAGAGGCGCGTCGCTCCCGCGTTAAGACGAATGGAACACGGTATGAGTTCACCCAGAATGGCCGCCACTCCGGCGCAGGTACAAATGAATCCGATACCCGGCGAAACCGCAGGCTCCCCAGCCGCAGCCCCGCCCAAGATGCGGGCGAAGAACGTCAACTTTTACTACGGCAACTTTCACGCGCTGCATGATGTCTCGATCGAATTCGCGACGAACAAAGTGACGGCCATGATCGGGCCTTCGGGGTGCGGGAAATCGACCTTTCTGCGCAATCTGAACCGCATCAACGAGACGCTGCGCGACACGCGGCTCGAGGGCGAGATCCTGCTCGACGGCGAGAACATTCTGGACAAGGACGTGACGGAAATCCGGCGGCGCATCGGCATGGTGTTCCAGCGGCCCAATCCGTTTCCCAAGTCGATCTTCGAGAACATCACCTACGGACCGAAGATCAACGGGATGCTGCGGCGGAACAACGCGGCGGAGATCGTGGAAAAGAGCCTGCGGCGCGCGGCGCTCTGGGACGAGGTGAAGGACAAGCTGCACGAATCGGCGTACGCGCTCTCGGGCGGGCAGCAGCAGCGGCTGTGCATCGCGCGGGCGCTGGCGGTGGATCCGGAAGTGCTGCTGCTCGACGAACCCTGCTCGGCGCTCGATCCGATCGCCACGGCGAAAATCGAGGATCTGCTGGTGCAGCTCAAGCACCAGTGCACGATCGTGATCGTAACGCACAACATGCAGCAGGCGGCCCGCGTGGCCGATACGACGGGCTTCTTCCTGCTGGGCCGCCTCATCGAACACGACAAGACTGACGTGATTTTCAAGAATCCTTCGAGGCAGGAAACGGAAGATTACATCACCGGACGTTTCGGGTAGACAGGCGGAGGCATCGATGACAGACGACACACGCAAGCCGCGCCCGTTCGAAGAAGATCTGAAGCTGCTCAACGACGCGCTGCAGGAAATGGGCGCGCTGGTGGCGCATTCGGTTCACAAGAGCGTATTTGCTCTCCTCGACAAGAGCGAGGATTTCGCCCATCAGGTGCTGCGCGACGAGTCCCGCGTCGATCAGATGGAAATTCAGATCGACGACATGGCCATGAGCCTGATCGTGCGCGAGCAGCCGGTGGCGCGCGACATGCGCTTCGTGGTGGCGGCGATCAAGATCAGCACGGATCTGGAGCGCATGGGCGACCTCGCGGTGAACATCGTGGAGCGGGCTCTTTCGCTGATGAAGCAGCCCCCGCTGAGCGTGCCGGTGAACCTGAGCGAGATCGCCAACCTCGTGGAGTCCATGGTTCTGGCCTGTCTGGACGCGTTTGTGCGGCGCGACGTCCGGATCGCGCGCAATGTTCTGCTTTCCGATGACGCGGTGGACAACGTCCGCAACGCGATTCAGCGGCAGCTGATCGAGCTGATGAAAACCGATCCGGCATCGGTTGACAGGGCGCTCGAGCACCTGCTGATCGCGCGGCATCTCGAACGCATCGGAGACCACGCGACGAATATCGCGGAAGACATTATCTTCCTGGTGCAGGGCGTGGATGTGCGGCACCGCGTGATGGCGCGGGACGAAGCGCCCGGCGTAACCGCATAGCAACGGCCGGTGGAGCGTCCCGGCCAGAACACAACCGGAACAGAGGACGCGCGGCGCTCGCCGCGCCTGGACCTGCGGCTTCAGCCACGGCCTGTGGCTCCGCGAGGACGGTAACCTTATGAGCGGAACCGCTCGCTAGTCGGAGAGCTTGCGGCGGTTCTTCACGAACCAGGCCTGCGAGTCGAATCCACCACCGTTGGCGGGCGGCGAGGTGTAAGTGCCGTCGGGCTTGCCGATGCGCACTTTGCGGTTGTCGGCGAGGTAGCGATCGAGCACCACATCCTTCAGCCGGTGCCGGATTTCCGGATCGAGGACCGGGAAGAGGATTTCGACGCGGCGATCGAGATTGCGCGGCATCAGGTCGGCGCTGCCGGCGTACATTTCCTCATTGCCGCCGTTGGCGAAGTAATAAAGGCGGCTGTGTTCGAGGAAACGGCCGACGATGCTGCGCACCGTGATGTTTTCGCTGACGCCCGGGATACCGGGACGCAGACAGCAGAGGCCGCGCACGAGGAGTTCGATTTTGACGCCGGCCTGCGAGGCTTCATAGAGCAGGCGGATCATGGCCTTGTCTTCGAGCGCGTTCATCTTCAGGATCATGCGGCCGTTCGGACCGTGGGCGATTTCGCGCCGGATGAGATCGGCCATGCGGCTGCGCAGCGTGACCGGGGCGACGAGGAGTTTGCGGAACTCGGACTTGCGCGAGTAGCCGGTGAGGTAGTTGAAGAGGTCGGTGCCGTCGATGCCGAGATCGGTATCGCAGGTGAAGAAGCTGAAGTCGGTGTAGAGCCTGGCGGTAATGGCGTTGTAGTTGCCGGTGCCGAGGTGAAGATAGCGGCGGATGCCGTCATGCTCGCGGCGCACGATGAGAGCGATCTTGCAGTGGACCTTGAGACCGAGCAGGCCGTAGACGACGTGGACGCCCTCGCTTTCGAGCGCTCTGGCCCATTCGATGTTGCTCTCCTCGTCGAAGCGGGCCTTGAGTTCCACCAGCACGGCCACCTGCTTGCCGTTTTCGATGGCTTCGAGAAGAGCCTGCACGATGGGTGAATTGCGCCCGGTGCGGTAGAGCGTCATCTTGATGGCGAGAACATCGGGGTCGTGCGCGGCTTTCTTCAGCAGATCGACGACCGGCTGGAAGGATTCCCAGGGGTGGTGGAGGAAGCGGTCCTGTTCGCGGATCACGGCGAAGATATCTTCCTCGCCGCGCGGCGTGAAGTCCGGCGGCACCCAGGGCTCGAAGGGTTCGTCGCGCAGTTCGGGCCGGTCGAGCGAAGGCAACTGGCGGAGACGCGTGAGATCGAGCGGACCGGGAACGCGATAGACGTCTTCCGGCGTGGCTTCAAGATTCTCGATCAGGATGCCGAGAATGTGATCCGAGATGGCGTTGTCGGTCAGAAGACGAACGGGTTTGCTGAAGCGGCGGCCCCAGATGGCCTCCTCGACGCTTTCGAGAAGATCGTCGCTTTCGAGTTCCTTGATGGCGACTTCGGCGTCACGCGTGACGTGGAAGGGATGCGACTCGACGATTTCGATGCCGGGGAAGAGCGACTTCAGGTTGGCCGCGATCACCTGCTCGATCCAGACGAACTTCACGGCCGGCGTCTGCTTTTTGCGCGAAACCGGCGCCGGGACGGTGACGAGCTGCGGCAGCGTGTCGGGAACCTTGACGCGCGCGAAGTGGCGCTTGCCGTCGGTATCACGGAGAACGATGGCGAGATTCAGGCTCAGGTTCGAGATGTGCGGGAACGGGCGGCTCGGGTCGAAGGCGAGCGGCGTGAGGACGGGGAAGATGGTGCGCGAATAGTAGTCGTCGACAGCGGTGCGCTCGCGGTCATCGAGCGCGGCGTAGTCCGCGATGACGATGCCTTCTTCATTGAGCGCGGGCAGGAGCTGATTCTGGAAGCACTCGTAGACCTGCTGGGTGACCTGATCGGCACTGGCGCGCACGTTGACGATCTGTTCGGTGACGGTGCGGCCGTCGATCGAGAGATCGGGGCGGTTTTCGGCGATCTTCTGTTTGAGCGCCGCCACGCGCACCATGAAGAACTCGTCGAGGTTGGAGCTGACGATGGAGAGAAACTTCACGCGCTCGAGCAGACGATTGCGCGGATCGGTGGCTTCCTCGAGAACGCGGCGCTGGAATTCGAGCAGACTCAGCTCGCGGTTCATGTAGAGCGCCGGATCGTCAAGAGGCGCTGTTGCTGGCGGCGCGGGCATTTCCACAACCTGCGCGTGGACTGGCCCGGCCTGGGTTTCGCGGGCCACAGCGGGATTGAGTTTGCGTTTAGGCGGCAAGGGGCTCCGAACTCGGCGGCAGGTAGATCGTGAAAGTGGAGCCTTTGCCGAGACGGCTCTCCACCTTGATCTGACCATCCATCCGTTCCACGACGTGTTTGACGATTGAGAGACCGAGACCGGTGCCGCCCACTTCCCTGGAGCGGGCGCGGTCGACGCGATAGAAGCGCTCGAAGATGCGCGGCAGGTCTTCGGAAGGCATTCCGCTGCCGGTATCGGAAACAGTAATGAAGATGCGGCCTTCGGGGGTGGTGCCGCAGTCGATACGGGCTTCGCCGCCGGGGTGATTGAACTTCACCGCGTTATCGAGAAGGTTGACGAGGGCCTGTTCGAGCCGGAGCGTGTGGCCGGTGATGAGCGCGTCACGCACTTCGCCACGCACGAGATGGACGCCGCGGATGCGCGCTTCCGGTTCGACGGTGAGGACCGCCGTGTTGACGGCTTCTTCGACCGAGATGGGCCCGGGCTCGACATCGCGCCGGCCGGATTCGAGGTCGGAGAGAGTGAGGAGATCCGAGGCGATGTTGTTGAGGCGGATGGCGTGCGCCTGGATGATTTCGATGAAGCGGCGATTGTTTTCGTCGTCGGAGAGCGCGCCGCTGAGCAGCGTTTCCGCGTAGCCGCGGATGGCGGTGAGCGGCGTGCGCAGTTCGTGCGAGACGTTGGCGACGAAATCGCGGCGCACGCGTTCGAGCCGCTCCATGCCGGTGATGTCGTGCAGGATCACGAGCGCGCCGCGGTGCGGCGGGACTTCGAGCGGGCCGACATAAGCTTCAAAGACGAGCGAGTCTTCGACGGCGAACTGCACCCTCGTCTGCACGGGCTCGCCGGAAGAGAGGACGCCCGAGATCATGCCGAGAAACTTCGGGTCGCGCACCAGGCCGACCAGCGGCGTGTTTTCTTCGACGGGATGGCGGATGCCGAGGGCCTTCGAGAGCGACTGATTGCAGAAGAGCACGCGCATCTGGTGATCGACCGCGAGAACGCCTTCCGCCATACTTTTCAGGATGACGTCGCGGCGGGAGGATTCGAGCTTGAGGCGGTCGACCAGTTCACGGATGCGCGCGGCCATGCGGCGCAGCGACTGATTGAGTAAAGCTGTCTCCTCGCCTTCCTCGGGCAGCGGTTCATCGACGTTGTTGGTGTCGAGGACGTGTTCGGCGAAAACCTTGAGGCGCTGGATGCGCCACGAGATGGCACTCGAGAAGACCCAGGTCATGGCGATGGCGCCGAGGAGGCTCAGGAAGAGTTCGAGGATGTGGCGGTCGATGCGGCTGCCTTCCGTGCTCAGATCGACAGCGAACACGATGATGGCGATCACCGCGAAGCAGCTGAGGAAGAGACGGAAACGGATGGAAGTGCCCATTTTTCAGCAGCCTGAACCGGCCTTACAGGCCATCTTACATGTGGTTCGTGAATATGGGGTAACAAAAAGGAAACGGGGCTCGGAAGCCCCGTTTCCGGGAGCGAGGCCAGTCTTCTGCCTCGCGCCGCGTCGATCGGATTTGACCCTGTAATTGCTGTTTCTCAGTCCCCTTCCGGAGCG
The DNA here is from genome assembly GCA_035624885.1 of Bryobacteraceae bacterium. GTDB lineage: Bacteria > Acidobacteriota > Terriglobia > Bryobacterales > Bryobacteraceae > BOG-234. Next base: position 9,982 of record DASPQQ010000123.1, read on the forward strand.
GGGATTACAGGGCATCGCTACAAACAAATGCTAGCATGCGCGCCACTTTCCGTCTTTGTGCTCGATGCGGGCGAAGTCGACGCGGGGATCGTGCGCGAAACTGACCCACCAGCCTTCGGCGGCGGCGCGGCCGAGGATCTCTTCTTTGGAAGCGATGGTCTCAAGAGGATAAAGATCGAAGGCGGTGACCCAGGTGGGCGTGGCCTGCTGGCTGTAAGGAGTGAGGTCGGCCAGCTGGCACCAGGTTTCACCGCGCGAGCGGACGATGACGACCATCATGTCGCGATTGTGGCCGGGAGCGACGCGGAGCTGAATGCCGGGCGCGATCTCGACATCGCCTTCGACGAGATGCATGCGGCCGGATTCGATGAGCGGTTCATAGTTGACGGCGCGGTAGCTGACGGCGTCGCGCGGATGCTGCTCGCGGGCGTGTTCGAGTTCGCCGCGCTGCGTGACGTAGCGGGCTTTGGGAAGCGCGGGCAGGACCTGGCCGCCTTCGTCGACGGTGTTGCCGCAGCAATGATCCCAGTGGAGATGCGTGTTGATGACGAGATCGATCGAATCGGCTGCGAAGCCGTGCCCGGCGAGAGCTTCGGCGATGGGGACAAGGCGGTCGAGACGCATGCGTTCGCGCGCGCGTTCATCGTGGCGCGTGCCGCCGCCGGTTTCGATGAGGATGGTCTGGTCGCCGGTTTCGACGACGAAGCAGTTGAAGCCGGCTTCGATGCGGTTCTGGTCGTCCGAAGGGATCTGCTTCGACCACAGCGTCTTCGGCACCACGCCGAACATGGCTCCGCCATCCCACCAGTAGGAACCGGCGCGGACGCTGGTGATGCGGAAATCGCCGAGGGTTAAGGAGCCCTCAGCCCTGGACAAGCTTCTTCCCGCGCTCGAAAAGATCGGCGGCGTCTTCGGCAATCTCCCTGCCGCGTTCGTAGAGTTCCTTGCCTTTGTCCATCAGTTCGCGGCCGCTGGCTTCCACGGCGTCGCGGCCGTGCTGCGCGGTCTTGCCGAGATAGCGGCGGGTGTCCCTGCCGGATTTCGGCGCGTAGAGAAGCGCGACGGCCGCGCCTACCGCCACTCCTGCGATAAACCAGCCCAGTTTGCTGTCTTCGTCCATGTGGTTTGCCCTCACCACCATTCTAGGGGACGCGGCCTCGACGCGACTGAAGTCGCGTCCACAAGAAGTGCTATCCATCAGCTACAGACTAATGCCATCCGTCGGCCATGCGTCCCAAAAGAAAACCGCGACCCGGCGCTCGAAGCCGGATCGCGGTGAGTGGTGCTTCTTTCAGGAGACTGATTAAGCCTTATCTTCGCCTTCTTCGGGCTCCTGGCCTTCCTGCTGGGCCTTGAGCCGTTCTTCCTTGCGCTTCGCGCGTTCGGCGGCGCGCTTCACCAGCTCGGAACCGACGAGTTCGAGCATGGCGAGCTCGGCGCCGTCTCCCTTGCGGGGTCCGAGGCGCGTGATGCGGGTGTAACCGCCATTGCGCTGGCCGAAGCGGGAACCGAGGGTGTCGAAAAGCTTCTGCACGGACTTCGGCGTATTGAGAAAAGCGGCCGCCTGGCGGCGCGTGTGCAGCGTGTCGCGCTTGGCGAGCGTGATCATCTTCTCGACGAGCGGCTGTACGGCCTTCGCCTTGGGAACGGTGGTGATGACGCGTTCCTCGAGGATGACGCTGGTGGTCAGGCCTTTGAGCAGGCTGTTACGCGAACCGACGTCCCGTTTGAGTTTTGCATTGCCAAAACGATGTCTCATCTGAATTACCTTTACGAGAATTGATCTTCTTCCGGCACCTCTTCGGCGGCGGAGCCGGGCATCGGCGGCGGAGCCACCAGGCGGCCGTGCGCGTCGGGTTTCATGCCGAGCGAGAGGCCCATGGCCTGGAGGATTTCCTTGATTTCGTTGAGCGACTTGCGGCCGAAATTCTTGGTGCGCAGCATTTCGGATTCGGTCTTCTGCACCAGTTCGCCGATGGTCTGGATGCCGGCGTTCTTGAGGCAGTTGTAGGAGCGGACCGAGAGTTCGAGTTCTTCGACGCTGCGGTTGAGCTGGTCGCTGACGCGATCCAGGCTGCTTTCCGTGGGCTCTTCGGCGGCTTCGGCGATTTCCTCGAAGTTGATGAAGATCGTCATGTGATCCTTCAGCAGCTTCGCGGCGTGGCCGATGGCGTCCTGCGGCGAGATGGCGCCGTTGGTCCAGACTTCGAGCGTGAGCTTGTCGTAGTCGGTCATCTGGCCGAGGCGGGCGGCTTCCACGCTGAAATTGACTTTGCGGACGGGCGAGTGGACGGAGTCGATCGGGATGTAACCGATGGCGAGGTCTTCGTCGAAGTTCTTGTCGGCGCTGACGTAGCCGCGGCCGGTCTTGAGGCGCATTTCGATATCGAGCTTGCCGCCTTCCGAGACGGTGGCGATGTGCAGATTGCGGTCGAGCACTTCGACATCGGCATCGGTCTGGATGGCGCCCGAGAAGACTTCACCGGCCTTGTCGGCCAGCAGACGCACGGTCTTGATGCCCTCGCCCATCACCTTGAACGGAACCTGCTTGAGGTTCAGGATGATGTCGGTGGCGTCCTCGACCACGCCCGGGATGGGGCTGAATTCGTGATCCACGCCTTCAATGCGGATCGCGGTGATGGCGGCGCCTTCGATGCTCGACAGAAGCACGCGGCGCAGCGAATTCCCGATGGTGGTGCCGAAACCGCGCTGGAACGGCTGGGCGGTGAACTGCCCGAAGCGCTCCGTCAGGGTTTCGGTATTCGCGACAAGACGTTTGGGTTTCTGAAAGCCCTTGAACATATTTTGTTTTTGCTCCAATTGCGGCGTGGCTTTATCTCAATCCGCACACGCCGGTTTTTACTGCTGAAAAAGCCTGAATTACTTGCTGTAGAGTTCGACGATGAGCTGTTCGTTGATCGGAATCTGCACGAGCTCATCGCGCCGCGGGGTGCTGATGATGCGGCCCTTCAGATTCTCGCGGTCGACGTCCATCCAGCTCGGCGCGGGCGCGTGGGCCGTGGCGTCGCGCGAGGCGAGGATGGTCGGGTTCTTTTTGCTCGATTCGCGCACGGCCACTTCCTGGCCGGGCTTCACGATGTAAGAGGGGATGTTGACCTTTCGGCCATTGACTTCGATGTGGCCGTGGCGCACGATCTGGCGCGCCTGGGCGCGGCTCGAGCCGAGGCCCATGCGGTAGATGACGCTGTCGAGCCGGCGCTCGAGCGTGCCGAGCAGCATTTCGCCGGTGATGCCCTTCATCTTGACGGCTTTTTCGAAAGTGTTGCGGAATTGGGTTTCGAGAACGCCGTAGATGCGGCGCACCTTCTGCTTCTCGCGGAGCTGGAGACCGTAGCCGACGATCTTGGCCTTGCGGTCCTTGCCATGCTGGCCGGGAACGAAGTTGCGCTTTTCGATGGCACACTTTTCCGTGTGACAGCGCTCACCCTTGAGGAATAATTTCATGCCCTCGCGCCGGCAAAGACGGCAGGCAGGGCCTCTGTAACGTGCCAATTCAGTTTCTCCTGTTCACGTGCGGTTTACAGCGTTGTCCGGGCGCCACCGGCGACCCGGTCCAGACCTTCGTCCCGCTTCACTTCTTAACTGCTCAACGCGACTGAAGTCGCGTCCACAAACGACTCAACTGCTCAGACCAGACGCGCCTGAAGTCGCGTGTACATCAGACTCGGCGCTTCTTGGGCGGACGGCACCCGTTGTGCGGGATTGCCGTGGTATCGCGGATGGTGCGGACATCGAGACCGGCCGTCGCCAGAGCGCGAACCGCCGACTCGCGGCCCGAACCCGGACCGCTCACGCGAACTTCCACCGTACGCAGCCCGACTTCGTTCGCCTTCTGGGCGGCGGTGAGAGCTGCCTGCTGCGCGGCAAACGGAGTGCCCTTGCGGGAGCCGCGGAAGCCGAGAGAGCCCGCGCTCGACCACGACACCGTATTGCCTTCGGGATCGGAGATGGTGACGATCGTGTTGTTGAAGGTCGCCTGGATGTGCACGACCCCGACGTGGACAACGCGCTTTTCCTTCTTCTTGAAGGATTTCTTCTTTGCCGTCTTTGCTGGTGCTTTGGCCATTAGGTCTTCGCCGTCGCTTTCTTCTTGCCCGGTACAGTGCCCTTACGGGGTCCCTTGCGGGTGCGGGCGTTGGTGTGAGTCCGCTGGCCACGCACGGGGAGGCCGCGGCGGTGCCGCAGGCCGCGGTAGGAGCCCATTTCGATGTGGCGGCGGATATTGAGCGAGACTTCCTTGCGGAGATCGCCTTCGACCGCGCCTTCCTCTTCGAGGATGTTGCGGACGGCATTGACCTCTTCTTCCGAGAGGTCGCCGATCTTCTTGTCCGGGTCGATGCCCGCGCGATGCAGCAGGCTCTTCGACCGGGTGCGGCCGATGCCGTAGATGTAAGTAAGGCCGATTTCCGCCCGTTTCTTCGGTGGGAGATCGACGCCAGCGATACGTGCCATAGTTCTTTCCTTTTTCCTTCAGCCCTGCCGCTGCTTGTGCTTCGGATTCGTGCAGATGACCCGCACCACGCCTTCGCGGTGGATCAGCTTGCATTTATCGCAGATCTTTTTGACTGACGCGCGAACTTTCATTTTTGAATCTTCCTTATAATCCGTCCCCGTGTCGGATCGTGCTCAGCGAGCTCAACCTCCACGCGATCGCCCGGCAACAACCGGACCCAGTTTCTTTCCGCGGCTCCGGCGCCGTGTGCCAGCACCGTTGCCTTGTTTCCCAGCTCGAGCCGGAACACCAGACTCGGCAATTCCTCGACTACCACCGCTTCAACCGCTCTCACGGCCTGGCCTGACTCACGCCCGAGCCACTCTTATCACCACCGCACTGCCGGTGAAAACGCTCACGGCCGTGTCAAAACCCAGGGGCCTTCGGCCGTTACCGCCACGCAATGTTCAAAATGGGCCGAATACGATCCGTCTTTCGCGACCGCGGTCCACTTGTCCTTCAATACCTTCGCCTCGGGCCGGCCCGCATTCACCATCGGTTCGATGGCGAGCACCATGCCCTCGAGCAGCCTCGGGTTCTCGTTGCGCCGGTCGACAAAGTTGGGAATCTGCGGATCTTCATGGAGCTGCGTTCCGATGCCGTGCCCGACGTACTCCCGGACGATCGAAAAGCCGTTGGAAACCACGTGCTGCTCGACCGTCGAACAGATATCAAACAGCCGGTTGCCCTCGCGAACCTTGTCGATTGCCAGCTCGAGAGACTCCTGAGTCACCTTCAGGAGCTTCTTCGCCTGCTCGCTCAGCTCACCGACTCCGACCGTAATGGCCGAATCCCCGTAATACCCTTCGAGCGACACGCCCGTATCGATCGAGACGATGTCACCCGACTTCACGATCCGCCGTGCGTTCGGCATCCCGTGGACAATCTCTTCATTCACCGAAGTACACAAAACGAACTTGTACTTCTCGCCGGCGGCGGGCACGTAATAGCCCTTGAACGCCGGTTTGGCTCCCGCGTCGGCCATCATCTTCGCGGCCGCCACTTCGAGGTCCCAGGTCGAAAGTCCTTCCTCGACCATCCCCGCCAGAGTCTGCAGGATCTGATACACCAGCAGACCGCTGCGGCGCATCTTCTCCAGTTCCGAGCGGGTCTTGCGGATAATCACTTCACCGCTCCCGCGAGATCGGCCACCAGCCCGCTACCGGCCAGCTCCGACTGAATCTTCCGGAACACGTTCTCCGGAGTCTCGCGGCTCGCATCCACCGTGATGAAACGATGGCCGCCACCGTTGAAAAACTCGATCAGCGGACGCGTCTGGCGCTCATACTGGCTGAGGCGCTCGCGAACCACATCTTCACGGTCATCGTTCCGAACGGCCAGCTGATTCCCGTCCAGATCGCAAACACCCTCAATTTTGGGAGGATTGGACTTTGCGTTGTAAACCGTGCCGCAGACCGGACACACACGTCTCCCCGTTATCCGGGAGATAATCACATTGTAATCCACCGCCAGGTGTATTACCACCTCGCTGGCTCGGGCGTCCGCCAGAAGCCCTTCCATTTCAACAGCCTGCGCGGTCGTCCGGGGGTAACCGTCGAGAATGAAGCCGCGCGCGCAATCCTGCCTGCCGATCCGTTGCCGGACCATTTCATTTACCAGAGCATCGGGCACGAGCGAACCGGCTTTGAGCAGGCTCGAGACAGCCTGGCCGATTTTATCGCCCGCCCGCACATGTTCCCGCAGCATCTCGCCCGTCGAAATCTGCGGAATTCCGAGCCAGGCGGTCAGATACTTCGACTGCGTTCCCTTCCCCGACCCGGGCGAACCGAACAACACCAGCGCAATGGGGCTCACAGGACCCATCGGCTAGAACGACCGGCGGCGGCCGCGAATCCGGCCGGCGCGCGGCGTGAAGCCTTCGTAATGGCGCATGATGAGCTGCGCCTCAATCTGATTGACCGTGTCCATGGCGACGCCGACGACGATCAGCAGCGACGTGCCGCCGAAATAAAACTGCACGTTGAGGCCTTCGAGCAGGAAGCGCGGGAAGTACTTGTCGATGAAGTTGCCGATGAGGGGCAGGTGCTGCAGGTGCATGCCCGAGATCATGATGTCGGGGATCAGGCAGAGAATCGACAGGTAGATGGCGCCGACGAAGGTGATCCTCGTGAGGATCGTATTCATGTAATCCGAAGTGGAGCGGCCGGGGCGGATGCCCGGGATGAAGCCGCCGTACTTGCGCATGTTGTCCGCCGCTTCGTTCGGGTTGAAGATGATCGAAACGTAGAAGAAGCAGAAGAAGATGATCAGCGCGACGAAGAAGAGAACGTAGAGCGGCTCGCCGTGCTGGATGGAAATCAGCGTGTTGCGCAGCCAGGCGTTGTTGCGCACGAAGGGCAGCGTGGCGGCCGTCTGCGGGAAAGCGAGAATCGACGAAGCGAAGATGACCGGGATCACGCCGCCGGCGTTGACCTTGAGCGGCATGTGGGTCGACTGGCCGCCCATGACGCGGCGCCCGATGACGCGCTTGGCGTACTGCACCGGAATGCGGCGCTCGCCGAGTTCGACGAGCACGATGAAGGCGACCACCGCGACCATCATGATGAGCACGACGGCCAGCGTGAGCGGGCTCCATTCGTGCGTGATGAAAACGTTCGTATACAGGTTGCCGATGCCGGCGGGCACGCCCACCACGATGCCGGTGAAGATGATCAGCGACATGCCGTTGCCGATGCCGCGCTCGGTGATCTGTTCGCCGAGCCACATGATGAAGGCGGTGCCGGTGGTGAGCGAGATGATGGTGAGCAGGACGAAGCCGATACCGGGGTTGATGACCACGTTATCCTGCATCGTCTGGAGCGACATGGCGATGCCGAAAGACTGGGCGAAGCCGAGCGCGACGGTCAGGTAACGGGTCCACTGTGTGATCTTGCGGCGGCCGAGTTCGCCTTCCTTCTGCATTTTTTCGAGCGTCGGGACGACGACGGTCAGCAGCTGCAGAATGATCGACGACGTGATGTAGGGCATGATGCCCAGGGCGAAGATGGACAGGCGGCGGATATTGCCGCCCGCAAAGAGATCGAAGAACCCGAGGATGGAGCCGGACTGCCGGTGCAGGAAGTCCTGCCAGCGGTTGGTGTCGATTCCCGGCGTGGGGATGAAGCTGCCCAGCCGGTAAATCGCCAGCATGAGAAAGGTGAACCCGACCCTCTTCCGGAGATCCGGAATGCGGAAGATGTTTCCGATTGCCTCAAAAAGCTTTCCCATTGACTCTCTCCGCTTTTCCTCGAATGCCGCGCGCGTCAAGCCGCTGCGGCGGCTCCGATGACGGTCGCTTTCCCCCCGGCCTTTTCGATTTTTTCCGCTGCAGCCTTTGAGAATACATGCGCTTCCACCTGGATGGCGCGCGTGATCTCGCCGGTGGCGAGGACCTTGAGGCCGTCGCCCAGCTTTTTGATGACGCCGAGTTCCATGAGCCTGTCGGCGTTAAAGACGTCGCCTTCGAGTTCGGCGAGATCCCGCAGGTTCACGATGGCGAACTCTTTTTTGAAGATGTTGTTGAAGCCGCGCTTGGGCAGGCGGCGGTGCAGCGGCATCTGGCCGCCTTCAAAGCCGCGCATCATCGAATAGCCCGAGATCGAACGGGCGCCCTTGTGGCCGCGTCCCGAGGTTTTGCCCGAGCCGGAGCCGATGCCGCGCCCGACACGCTTCCTGCGGTGCTTCTGGCCGGCGGGTGGTTTGAGTGAACTCAGATTCATGGATAGCTCCTTAATCGACGATCGCCAGCAGATGCGGGACTTTCTTCACGAACCCGCGGAAAGCCGCCGTATCCGGCTTTTCGACGACCTGGTTCATCTTCCTCAGACCGAGCGCGCGCACGATCGACTTGTGTTTTTCCGGCGTGCAGATCGGGCTGCCAACCAGTTTGATTTTGATCTTGCCTGCCATATAGCTTATGCCTTTTCGCCAGCCTTTTCGGAAGCCGTGAGACCGCGCATTTCCATGACGGCGCTCTTGTCGCGCAGCTGCTCGAGCGCGTTGATGGTCGCCTTCACCACGTTGTGCGGGTTGTGGCTGCCGATGGATTTGGTGAGCACGTTGGGGATGCCGCAGGCCTGCACGACGGCGCGCACCGGACCGCCGGCGATCACGCCGGTACCGTCCTGCGCGGGCTTCAGCATCACCATGCCGGCGCCGTAGCGGCCGAGCACCTGGTGCGGGATGGTGTTGTCGAGCAGGTGAATGCGGCGCAGATTCTTCTTCGCCGATTCAATGCCCTTGCGGATGGCCGAAGGAACTTCCTTGGCTTTGCCCACGCCGAAGCCGACGACGCGCGCGGAGGAATCGCCCACGACAACCAGAGCCGAAAAGCTCATGTTCTTGCCGCCCTTGACGACCTTCGTCACGCGGTTGATGGCGACGACGTTTTCCTTGAGATTCAACGACTGCGGATCGACCCGCTTCACAATAGCCGGCATTAAAACTCCAGTCCTGCTTCGCGCGCCGCATCGGCGAGCGCCTTGACGCGGCCATGGTAGATATAGCCGCCACGATCGAACACCACCTGTTTGATTCCCTGCTCTCTGGCGCGTTCGGCGACACGCTTGCCGATTTCGCGCGCGGCCGCCACGTTGCCGCCGTTCGGCCTGTTCGCGCCTTTTTCGCCTTCGGTCGAATTGGCCGCGACGAGCGTGACGCCCTTCGAATCGTCGATGACCTGCGCGTAGATGTGAGAGACGCTGCGGAAGATGGCGAGACGCGGGCGCTCGCTCGTTCCCTTCAGCTTCCTGCGGATGCGGGTGTGAATCCGCCCGCGGATTTCGTTTTTCGAAACCTTGCGAATCATTACTTCTTACCTCCGGTCGCGCCGGATTTGCCGACCTTCTTCTTCAGCACTTCGCCGGTGTAGCGGATGCCCTTGTTCTTGTAGGGATCCGGCTTGCGCAGGGCGCGGATGTTGGCCGCCACCTGGCCGAGAAGCTGGCGGTCGAAGCCGCTGAGGATGAGGTGCGTCTGTTTGTCGACCTTGAGCTCGATGCCATCCGGCAGAAGCAGTTCGATCGGATGCGAATAGCCCAGCGTGAAGGTCGCGAGTTTGCCCTTCACGTCGGCGCGGTAGCCGATGCCGACGATGTCGAGCTCGCGTGTGAAACCCGTCGAGACGCCGGTGACGGCGTTGGCGGCAAGCGCCCGGGTGAGCCCGTGCAGCGCGGCATGTTCGTCGGAGTCCCGGATGATGTCGAGGACTGCCCCGTTCTGCTTGACGCTGATCCCGGCGGGAATCGGAACTTCGAGCTTCCCTTTGGGACCCTGCACTTTCAATTTGTCGCCGATTTCGACCTTCACGCCGGAAGGCACGGGAATCGGCTTTTTACCTACTCTGGACATAGTTATTCTTTCGGAGCGGAGTTGTTCAACTTATCCCCACCAGCGGTCTGCGAAGATGCAAGGCCACTGGTCATTACCAAACCCTGCAGAGAACTTCGCCGCCGACGCCTTCCCGGTGCGCCGTACGGCCGGTCATCACGCCGCGCGGCGTGGTCAGGATGCTGATGCCGAGACCGCCCTGCACGCGCGGGATCCCGGTCTTGCCGACATAGGTCCGGTTGCCGGGGCGCGAGACGCGCTCGATGCCGGTGACGACGGGCGAATTGTCGGGCGAATACTTGAGATAGATCTTGATGACTTTCCTCGCGCCCTCTTCGGCGACCTTGAAGTTGGCGATATAGCCCTCTTCCTTGAGGATGCGGGCGATTTCCGTCTTCAGCTTCGAAGCCGGAACGTCCACTTTCGGGTGGCGCGCCGCCATGGCGTTGCGCACCCGGGTGAGCATATCTGCGATCGGATCACTGGTCACTTCGTCAGCTCCTCCTCTCTTACCAGCTCGCCTTGACGACGCCGGGGATTTCACCGTTCAGCGCGAGCTGCCGGAAACACAGGCGGCAGATGCCGTACTTGCGCAGGAACGCCCGAGGACGGCCGCAACGCCAGCACCGGTTGCGGTGACGGCACTTGAACTTGGGCTTCTTTTCGTCTTTTGCGATTTTGGCGGTTGTTGCCATGTATTCTCCTGCTTCTGATTACTGCCGGAACGGCATCCCCATGTGTTTGAGGAGCGCCGCGCCCTCGGCATCCGTGCGCGCCGTGGTGGTGATGCAGATGTTCATGCCCTTGATCTTTTCGACCTTCGCGTAGTCGATCTCGGGGAAAATGAGCTGTTCCTTGAGGCCCAGCGTGTAGTTGCCGCGGCCGTCGAACGCTTTGGGCGAAACGCCGCGGAAGTCGCGGACGCGGGGAAGCGAGACGTTGACGAGGCGGTCGAGGAATTCATACATGCGGTCGCCGCGCAGCGTCACCATGCAGCCGATCGCCATGCCCTCGCGCAGCTTGAAAGCCGCGATCGATTTGCGCGCCTTCGTCACCACCGCCTTCTGGCCGGCGATGGCGTTGAGTTCGGCGACGGCGCCATCCATCAGCTTGGCGTTGCCGGTGGCTTCGCCCATGCCGATATTGATCGAGATCTTCTCGATCTTCGGGATGGCCATGATGTTGCTGTATCCGAACTCCTTCTTCAGGGCCGGAACCACGTTCTTTGTGTAGTGCTCTTTGAGTCTGGCTGCCATTGTTGCCTACTTCTTGTCCAGTACCTGGCCGCATTTGCGGCAGATGCGCGTGCGGCGCGTCTTGCCGGCGGCTTCGCCGCTGTGGTGCGCGATGCGCACGGGACCGCACTTCGGACACACGATCATGACGTTCGAAACCGCGATGGGCGCTTCCTTTTCCGCGATGCCGCCCGCGATCTGTTTGGCCGGATTCTTGCGCGTGTGGCGCTTCACCATGTTGACGTGCTCGACGATGATGCGGCCCGTGCCCTTGTCCACATCGATCACGCGGCCCGTCTTGCCGCGGTCCTTGCCCGCGATGACTTTGACCTGATCGTTCTTCTTGAGCTGGATCTTCACCGGCGGCCGGCGGTCCTTGACGAGTTCCACCGACATCTAGATGACCTCCGGCGCGAGCGACACGATCTTCATGTAGCGCTTGTCTCTCAGCTCACGCGCCACGGGTCCGAAAACGCGGGTTCCGATCGGCTCGCCGATTTCGTTGATGAGCACGGCGGCGTTCGAATCGAAACGGATATAGCTGCCGTCGCGGCGGCGCGTTTCCTTGCGCATGCGCACGATCACGCAGCGCACGACCTTCCCCTTCTTAATGGACGAATCCGGCGCGGCTTCCTTCACCGACGCCGTGATGACGTCTCCGAGCCCGGCCCGGAGCCCGAGATCGCCGCCGCGGGGCGCAATGCAGGAAAGCCTGCGCGCGCCGCTGTTGTCGGCTACCTCGAGGATTGTTCTCATCCCGATCATGGTTCAATGACTCCCTTAAATCCTGCTAAACTTTGACGTCCAGATCTTCCGGCTGCGGCGCGCCGGCCAGAGCCGAGCGGCGGATCACGTCCGCCAGCCGCCAGCGCTTCAGCTTGCTCAGCGGACGGCACTCGACAATGCGCACCACGTCGCCCAGCTGCGCCTTGCCTTCCTCATCGTGCGCGTAGAACTTCTTGTGCTTGGTCACGATGCGGCGATAGAGGGGATGCGGCACGCGCCGGCTCACCTGGACGACGATCGTCTTCTGCATCTTCGTCGAGACGACTTCGCCGACCTTCTCGTTCTTGTGTGAATTCGTCACTTGTTCTTCGGGCATTACTTCTTACCCCCGGTCTTCGCGCCCGCCAGTTCCTTTTCCCGCAGATACGTCAGAAGGCGCGCCTTGTCCCTGCGGATTTCGCGGGCCTTTTTGAGGCCTTCGGTCTGGCCCATCGACATCTGAAAACGGATGCGGAACTGCTGTTCGGAAATCTCGGCCAGTTTGTTCTGCATTTCGGCGGGATCGAGCCCGCGCATCTTGTCTTTCTTCATTGCTCGCCGCCTTCGCGCATCGTGAATTTCGTTTCGAGCGGGATCTTGTGGGCCGCGAGCCGCATGGCCTGCCGCGCGATGTCGGGAGCCACGCCTTCCATTTCAAACAGAATCTTGCCCGGGCGAATTACTGCCACCCACTCTTCCGGCGCACCCTTGCCTTTACCCATACGGGTTTCGGCCGGCTTCTTGGTGATCGGCTTGTCCGGGAACAGACGGATCCAGACTTTGCCGCCGCGCTTGATGAAGCGGGTCATGGCGATACGGGCGGCTTCGATCTGCCGCGCCGTCACCCAGCCGCACTCCATGGCCTTGAGGCCGTATTCGCCGAACGAAATCGACGAGCCGCGCCAGGCCTTACCCTTCATGCGTCCGCGCTGTACTTTGCGGAACTTGACTTTCTTGGGCATCAACATGGCTTAGTTTTCTCCCGATCCCTCTTCGGTCTTCGCCGGTTCGGCAGCCGGTGTTTCCTTCCATGCGGGCTGCGCGGGCGGCATCAGCGGCGGCATGATAGGCCCGCCGGTGCGCGCCGGAGCCGGGGCTGACGAAGCGCGCTGGGCTTCGGGCGGCGCGGCCTGCATGGGAGCAGCCGGTTCGCCGATCTCGCGCGGAGCACCCGCGGCGCGAGGCGGACGGCGCTCGCGGTCGCCGCGCGGCCGTTCGTTGCGGCGCGGTTCACCATCGAGCCCGAGAGTACGCTTGCCGCCGGGCAGAATTTCGCCCTTGTAGAGCCAGGTCTTGACGCCGATGACGCCGTAGGTCGTGTTGGCTTCCGTGAAGCCGTAATCGATATCGGCGCGCAGCGTGTGCAGCGGCAGCTGCCCCTGCAGATACCATTCCGAGCGCGCAATTTCCGCGCCGTTCAGACGGCCCGAGACTCGGACCTTGATTCCCTTGCAGCCGAAGCGCAGCGCCGAATCGACGGCCTTGCGCATGGCGCGGCGGAAGGCCACGCGCTTTTCCAGCTGCAGCGCGATCGATTCCGAGACGAGCTGCGCGTCGAGTTCCGGCTTGTGCACTTCCTGAATGTCGATGAAGACTTCGCGCTTGGTCTTTTTCGCGAGCGCGGTCTTGAGCTTTTCGATTTCCGTTCCCTTGCGCCCGATGATGATGCCGGGACGCGAAGTGCGGATGGTGATGCGCAGTTTGTTGCCGGGCCGGTCGACCTCGATCGAGCTGACGCTGGCGGACTTCAGCTGCTCGCGCAGGCTGCTCTTGAGCTCGAGATCTTCCTGCAGCAGGCCGGCGTAGCCGCCCTTTGAAAACCAGCGTGACCGCCAGGGCTTGTTGAATCCCAGCCGGAAACCGTATGGATGAACCTTCTGTCCCATTATTTGCCCACCTTACTTCTCTGCCACCTTCACGACGATGTGCGCCGTGCGGCGCTGATAACGATACGCGCGGCCCATCGGAGCCGGCCGGACCCGCTTCTGGCGCGGGCCGTCGTTGACGTATGCTTCCGAGACGTAGAGCTTGTCGACGTCCAGATCCTCGTTCTTGCCCTGCGCGTTGGCGATGGCCGAGTGCAGAGCCTTTTCGACCGCCGGAGCAATCCGCTTGTTCACCGAACGCAGCACGATGACCGCATCGTTGGCCTTGCGGCCGCGGATCAGGTCCACCACGAGGCGGGCCTTCTGCGGCGAAACCCGGATGTAGCGGGCTTCGGCTTTTACCTGATTCTTTTCTTCAGCTGCCATCTGGTCCTCTTACGCCTTCGCTGCCTTTTCGGTCGCAGCCTTGGCCGCGTGTCCCTTGAACGTGCGGGTCGGCGAGAATTCGCCCATCTTGTGACCCACCATGTTTTCCGTCACGTAGACCGGGATGAACTTCCTTCCGTTGTGCACCGCGATGGTGTGGCCGACGAACTCGGGCAGGATGGTCGAGCGCCGTGACCACGTGCGGATGACCTTCTTGTCATTCGCCGCGTTCAGATCTTCGATGCGCTTTTCGAGATACCGGTCGGTAAATGGTCCCTTCTTTAACGAGCGTCCCATTACTTCTTACCTCGCATTATTTTTTCCCTCGCGGCGTGACGATGAATTTGTCGGTGCGCTTGTTGTTGCGCGTCTTGTAGCCGCGGGTCGGCTGGCCCCACGGGGTGACCGGGTGACGGCCGCCGGAAGTCTTGCCTTCGCCGCCGCCGTGCGGGTGATCGACCGGGTTCATCGAGACGCCGCGGTTGTGCGGGCTCTTGCCCAGCCAGCGCGTGCGCCCGGCCTTGCCGATCGAAACGTTTTCGTGATCGCTGTTGCCGACCACGCCCACCGTCGCCATGCAGTCGGTCGAAACGCGGCGCACTTCACCCGAGGGCAGCTTCAGCAGCGCAATGCCGCCTTCGCGCGACACGAGCTGAGCCTGCGTGCCGGCCGAACGCGCCATCTGCGCGCCCTTGCCGGGCCGGAGCTCGACGTTGTGCACCACGGTGCCGGCGGGAATGTTCCTGAGCGGCAGCGCGTTGCCGACGAGAATATCGGCGTCGGGACCCGAGGAAACCGTCGCGCCCACGGTGAGGCCGGCGGGTGCGAGGATGTAGCGCTTCTCGCCGTCCGTGTAATGAAGCAGCGCGATGCGGGCCGAACGGTTGGGATCGTATTCGATCGAAGCGACGGTCGCCGGGATGCCGTGCTTGTCGCGCTTGAAATCGATGATGCGGTAAGCCTGCTTGTGGCCGCCGCCGATGAAGCGCGACGTGACGTGGCCGCGATTGTTGCGGCCGCCTGTCTTGAGCCGCGGCTCGACCAGCGACTTCTCCGGCGTGTCGCGCGTGATGTCTTCGCGCGAGACCACGGTCATGAAGCGCCGGCTGGGAGTTGTGGGTTGAAATTTCCTGATTGCCATGGCCTTACATCTCGGTGAACTCGGGGACCTTCTGGCCCGGCTCGAGTTTCACGTATGCTTTCTTCCAGTCCGAACGATAAGCCGCGAAACGGCCGCGGCGCCGCAGTTTGCCTTCGAAATTGGCCGTGCGAACCTCTTCCACTTTCACGTTGAAGAGCTTTTCGACCGCCTTTTTCACCTGAATCTTGTTGGCGTCGCGCGCCACTTCAAAGCACAGCGTGCGCGCGCCTTCCTTGCTCGTGATGGCCTTTTCGGTGACGACCGGCCGGACGAGGACATTGTGAACCGTCAGCATTTACGCCTCCTCCTTTTTGGGAGCCGACTTCGAAAGCGCATCGCTCAGCTTCGCGGCGGCAGCCTGGGTGAGGAAAATGTGCGAAGCGCCGAGCAGCTGGTAGGGGTGCACTTCGCTGCTGCGCACCACTTCGACGCGGTCCATATTGCGGGCGCTCAGCTCGAGATTGCGGTTTTCCGCGGTTTCGACGACGAGGACTTTCTTCGTCGCATCCAGCTTCTTCAGCGTGGCGGCGAAATTCTTCGTCTTGTGATCGGGCAGTTCGAAAGCCGCGATCACTTTGAGTTCGCCATCCCGCAGCTTCGCGGTCAGAGCCGAACGCAGGGCGCCGAGCTGCATCTTGCGCGGCAGTTTGTAGCTGTAATCGCGCGGCACGGGCCCGTGCACGGTGCCGCCGTGGCGCCAGAGCGGGCTGCGCACCGAACCCATGCGGGCGCGGCCGGTGCCCTTCTGCTTCCACAGCTTCTTGCCGGAGCCGGCGACTTCGTGCCGGGTCTTGGTCTTGTGCGTACCCGAGCGCTTGCCGGCCAGATAGTGGCGGACGGCTTCGTAGAGCAGCGCCTCGTTGACATCGGCGCCGAACACGGCATCGCTGAGCTCGACTTCGCCGACTTTCTGATTGTTGAGATTGAGGACGTCGACTGTGGGCATGATTATTGCTTCGCCCTCCGTACCACGACGTAACCGCCGTTGGGGCCGGGCACCGCGCCCTTCACCACGAGCACGTTGTCTTCGGCATCGACCTCGATGATTTCGAGATTGCGCACCGTCACCTGTTCGTGACCCATGTGGCCGCCCATGCGCATGCCGGGGAGCACGCGCGACGGGAAGCTCGAGGCGCCGATACCACCCGGAGCGCGGTGGAACATCGAACCGTGCGAGCCTTCGCCGCCGCGGAAGTGATGCCGCTTGACGACGCCGGCGAACCCGCGGCCCTTCGAGACGCCGATCACGTCGACCTTCTCGTTGGGGCGGAAGTCGCTCACCAGCACCTGATCGCCGGGCTTCATATCGCCCGAGCCGGGCGTCATGCGGAACTCACGCAGAAACTTCGCGCCTTCGGCGCCGGCCTTTTTGAGGTGGCCGGTGCGGGGCTTGTTGATCCGCTTCGGTTTGACGAATTCGTTCAGACCCAGCTGCACCGCGTCGTAACCGTCGGTGGCCGGCGTCTTGCGCTGGACGACAATGCAGGGACCCGCCTTGAGCAGAGTGACCGGGACCACCTGCCCGTCGGCGCGGAAGACCTGCGACATGCCGATTTTTTTACCCAGAATTCCTGGACTCATATCTCTTTACCCGCTCTGAATTCCACGAGACGGCAAGGCCGTCTCTAAACTTCCTAGCTCTTTCCGAACGCCTTGATCTCAACGTCCACGCCCGCCGGCAGATCGAGCTTCATCAGCGCATCGACCGTCTGCTGCGTCGGCTCGAGGATATCGAGCAGGCGCTTGTGCGTGCGGATCTCAAACTGTTCCCGCGATTTCTTGTCCACGTGCGGCGACCGCAGTACGGTCGTGCGCGAGGTGGAGGTTGGCAGCGGAATGGGGCCCGCTACCGTGGCCCCGGTCCGCTTCGCCGTATCTACGATCTCGGTCGTCGACTGGTCGAGCACACGGTGATCGTATGCTTTCAGCCGGATCCGAATGCGATCTTTCAATGCCATCTTGAACCTGTCTTAGCCGAGAATTTCGCTCACGGTGCCGGCGCCCACGGTGCGGCCGCCTTCGCGGATCGCAAACCGCATGCCCTTGTCCATGGCGACCGGCGTGATCAGCTCGATCTGCAGCGTCACGTTGTCGCCCGGCATCACCATCTCCGTGCCT
>DASPQQ010000124.1:0-8831 GCA_035624885.1 Bryobacteraceae bacterium
ACCGATCCTTCGCCAAGGCCCGGAGGCACGGTGAAATTGATCTGCACGACGCCGGCGCTCGAGAGACCAGCGAAGGTCGTGGGAACCACGACGCCATTGATGTACAGAGTCACCGGGTTGTTGAGTGGAGCCGCGCCGGAAAAAACCTGGCCGGCGGGCACCGCGGGTGTCGTCGGCCCGAAGCCGACGCCATAGATCTCGACTGAATCGCCCGCTTCCGCAGGCGTATTGGGGAAGCCGAACGACTTCACGCCCGGGCCGAGAATGTCGTAGCTGCCGTTCCCGTAAGCGCCAGTGCCATTGGGGCGGAGAATGATGCCGCTGACGAAGTGCGGCACCGCGTCCTGCTGGCCGATCAGACTGAACGCCGGGGCGAACTCGCTCAGCGTCACGGTTACGGTGGTGGATCCGGCCGGCGTTGCAACCACTACCGGTACGGTCCCCGTCGCAGTATCGTCCGGCGCCTGCAGGTTGATCTGGCCGGGGCTCACGAACATCAGGTAAGCGGGTTTGTTGTTGATGGTGACGCTCGTGCCGCCGAGGGTCACGGGGAAATCGCCGTTCCAGTTGAAGGTTCCGGTTGCCAGACCGGTGCCGTAGATCGTGACCCACTCGCCGGGCTGGATGGTTCCGGCCCTGCCGAAGATGGGAGCGATGCCGCCCGGCGCAATGGCGGGCGCAGCCGTCTGGTCGGAGGCTTTCAGGATCGCCTGCCTCGCTCGTTCGATGAGCGGATTGCCACGCGAGCTGGCGGCATTCCGATGAGCCGGCAGGACACTGGCGGCGGGCTCGGCGAGGGCAGGGTCCGCGTCCGCCGCGAGCAGCGGCGCGCCATGGCTCATCGCCAGCGCGGAACCTGTTACCGCGGCATAGAGACGCCAGTTGGCGCTGGCATGTTTGAGGACGTCCCGGAGCGGAGAGGCGCGCAGGCTAGAGAAGTAGGCTTCGAGGCGGGCTTCCAGCTCCGGAGTGTAGGGTGGATCCGGCATCAGCCTTCTTCCGACTCGATCATCTCACGGATTGTCGCCATTGAAGCTACTGTGCGGACAGGAGTATTCGATCCGGCACACCTGTATTTCGGGTAACTTCTCCGTATTCCGGCGCCAGGCCGGGACCTCATGGCCATTACCGGTTAAGCTATATCGAGGAGAAAATGCCATGCACCTTACTCAACGAGTTTTGATATCCGCGATCGCGATCAGCGCGCTCGCTCTGGCTCAGGCGCCCGGCGGCGGACGCGGTGCGGCTCCGGCACGCGTCGTGCTTTCCGTCACGTCCCCCGCATTCCCGGATGGCGGCGAAGTGCCGATGCACAATGCCGGCCGCGGAGACAACAAATCGCCCGCCTTCGAATTCCACTGGAGCACCGGAAACACGCCCGCTTCGCCGCCGAGTGAACTGCAGAGCTACGCGGTGATTTTCCACGATGTGGAGAATTCCAGCAACAAGACGACGGTCGACACGCTGCACTGGACTGCCTTCAACATTCCCGGCACCGCCACGGGTCTGCCGGAAGGCCTCGGTCCCGACAAGCTGGCCGATGGCACGCAGAATGGCCCCGGCATCAATGCCCGCACCGGTCATCCGTCGTACTTCGGACCCGGCGCCGGCCCCGGCCCGTTCCATCACTACGTGTTCGAGTTCTACGCGCTCGATACGAAGCTCGATCTGCCCGCCAGCGCCACGCGCGACGATCTCGTCAAGGCGATGGACGGCCATATTATCGGCAAAGCCGCTTACGTGGGCCGTTTCCACGGACAGTAGAAGCCGAAGCGGATTCGGGGATGCGGCCTGCGCGGCTGAGGAGACTGTGTGAGAACTGCGCTCAGGGCCTTTGCTCGTAAGTAGCCACTGAAGAAAACCGGGACAGACTCCTTTTTCGCGTTACAAAACTTCTGCGTGAGAGCCGGGACGGCGCGAAAAAGGCTGTCTGTACCGGGTTTTCCGGACCACGCTCGCAGCCGAATACCCGTGAACCGGAGTTCTCACACAGACTCTTCAGCCGCGTTTTACCAGGGGTTGCTGAACCGCGGATCGTGCAGCACGGCTTCGTCGGTGAGCGAACGGAGAAACTCGATCAGATCGTGGCGCTCGTCAGCGGTCAGCTCGAATCCGCCGATGAGCGGATCTTTCTGCGGATTGTCTTTCGCCCGGCCCCCGGCGGCGTAATGATCGAGAACCTTGTCGAGCGTCTCGATGCTGCCATCGTGCATGTAGGGCGCAGTGACCGCGATATTCCGCAGCGTGGGAGCCTTGAATTTGCCACGGTCTTCGGGGCGCTTCGTGTATTCGAAGATGCCCACGTTCGGTTCGGGATAGGGATTGTAGAGGCCGGTGTTGTGGAACGCGCCATCTTCCCCGCCGCCCGAGAAATTGAATCCGCCATGGCAGCGGAAGCAGTGGACGTTCGTGCTGAAGTAAACGATCTCGCCGCGTTTGGCCGATTCGGAAACTGCATCGTCTTCGCGGTAGTAGTGATAGCGGTCGTAAGGGGAGTGGCCGGAAATGATGCTGCGCTCGAAGCTGGCGATGGCGCGCGTCACGTTGGTGATGGTGAAAGGATCGGCCTCGCCGGGGAAGGTGTTGGCAAACATCGCCTGATAGGGCGCGTCCGACTTCAGCATCTTCTCGACGCCGCCATCCCGCTTCAGGCCCAGTTCGACCGGATGCTCGCCGAACATCGGCGTAAGCGCCTGTTCCTCGAGAGTCTTCAGCCCGGGGTTGCTCCACGTCAGCACTTCGGAGTAAGCCACATTCACGAGGCTCATGGCCCCGCGCGAATGCTTCTCGCCCGTCGTGCCCACGCCCACGGGTTTGCCGTCGGTAAACGCCAGTTCCTGTTTGTGGCAGGTGGCGCAGGAGGATTGGCCGTTGATCGAGAGGCGCGTGTCGTAGAAGAGGTAACGGCCCAGCTCTACCTTGGCCGCGGTCATCGGGTTATCCGGCGGAACTTTCGGCTTCGGGAAGCCCTTCGGCAGATTCCAGTTGTACTCCGGTTCAGCGGCGCAGAGCGAAAAGCAGCAGAGGATCAGCAGCCAGAAACGCATGGCTATTTCTGGAGCCGCACGACTTCGAGCGTCTCGAGCATCCGCACCGACCGCGCGCCGGCTTTGTCATTGGGGCAGACGAGGCGCAGCGGTCCCTGATAACCGAACAGCGGCTTGCCGTCGCGCTTGTCGGCAACGAGGATCGACGCATTGCCGAACGACTGGTCGATCTCGCCGAGCGTGAAGACGACCTCGTAGCCGTCCTTCGCCTTCGCCAGCACATACGTCGAAAGCGCCTTGCCGCGCAGCTTCTGGCCCGTCTCCGCGCCCGCGCGCTTCAGGATCTCCCGCAGCTCGACTCCCTCGTATTCGACCTTCGTGCCATCGGCATCGGGGATCGTCACCGTCTGGCGCGGCATCGAGGCCAGGTCTTCCGCCTTCAGCGTCAGAGGAGTGGCGACGTCGCCGCTGATGGTCAGCGTCTGACCCGCGGCCAAGGTCACAAAGAACAGCAGGATCGCAAAGCTGCGCAGCATTCCGCCATTTTAACAGGACATCGTCCGCTTTATTGAACGACCACGACGGCGCCCTCGAACCGCCAGCGCGACTCGACTCCGGCGTTCAGCACAGCCCGGCGCCCCTGGAGACGGACGATCTCATTGCCCATGTTGTCGGGAAAAGCCGGATCGAGCTTCACCGGGACCGGCGTTCCGTCGAGGACCATCGAGTCGAAGCGAAATCCGATCACGGTCCCCCCGGATCTCTCGTGCATGGTCTGCACCCGTGTGATGTGGCCGCGAAAGAGCGTACCGGCCGGGATCGAATGGCCGGATTCATCGCGGGCCGCCCTCGAAAGCCGCGCTTCAACAGGATCGCCCGCGGAGTTCTTTTCCGAATCGATTTTGGTTACGAGGCGCAGATTCAACCGGGTCCCGGCCGACGGCAGCACCGGATTGGGGCCGGGCTTTGGGGGACCTGACTTCACCGGGTCCTCTTCACCGAACGAGATGGAAGACTCGCTCGTGTATTCACGGCAGCTCTGATAGAAGATCCGGTTCCGGTAGAGAGTGCCGTCCTGCGCGAGCAGGAGCTTCTCGGTCGATTGCGGGATGGTGTACACGCCCGATGCGATCGCCGCCTTCGCGTAGGTCATTTCCGTCCGCATGTCGCAGGTTCCCGATATCGCCTTGCGCACGCCGGTCGGAATCACGGTCAGGCTGATCAGGTCGGCAGTTTCCGGATTGGCCTCGAAGAAGCCGTGATAGCCGACGATCACCTCTTCGAACAGGGTCTGCAGAGTGTACTTGCTGGCGGATGACGGCACGTCGTAGCGGTAACGGACGCAGGCGCTCGTTTCGCACGGCCCCTGATATTCGATCGTGACCCCGGGCAGAACGAAGACGCTCGTCAGGAAGCTCGAGAAGTCGCCGCTGCCGGAGAAGCCTCCGCCGAGCAGCACGTTCGGCGTGATGGCCTCGAAGCCCTGGCCGCCGGGCCAGGCGAACATTTCGCCGTCACGCGTGAGTATCACGTCCAGGTTGGCGCGATCCGAGACCCGGAGGGTGAATTCCCGATTGTCGAGCTCGTGGCCCGTGAGCGTCCGGCAGGGCTTCCTGCCGCCGGCCGGCGCGTAGTCCAGGCGTTCCAGCCGGATCCGGCAGACGAAACGCGGGATGCTTGCCGCGTTTTCGCGGACTCTGGCTTTCAGACGGTTCAGGAGCGCGGCGGAATCGACATCCGCGGCGAGCGCGGGGACGATACCCGCCAGCAGGGGCAGTAGCAGCCGGCCAAACCGGAGCATGCGCGATCCAGTCTACACCGGATCGGCAGCCCCGGGAATCGGGCCGGTTACGCGGCTTCGCGCCGGGCTTCCGGGCGGCCGTGGATATCGACGTACTTGAGGTCCCAGATCAGGCCCATCTTCTGCCAGATGTTGGCCAGAATCCAGGAGTGGTCGATCTCATACCAGGCGAGGCCGTGGCGGATCGAGACCGGGTGGGCGTGGTGGTTGTTGTGCCAGCCTTCGCCGAAGGTCAGCAGCGCGACCCACCAGTTGTTGCGGGAATCGTCGCGCGTGGCGAAGCGGCGGCGGCCCCAGACGTGGGTCGCCGAGTTGACGAGCCAGGTGGAGTGCAGGCCGACCACGACGCGCAGGCAGGTGGCCCACAGCACCAGAGGCCATCCGCCGATGGCGTAGAGGATCGCGCTCAGAACGACGACGGGCACCCAGTGCCAGCTGTTGAGCACGTTGTAGAACCTGTGCTTCGCCAGATCCGGCGCGTACTTGCCCATCAGCCGCGTGTTGTTGTGGTTGCCCTCGCCGAACACGATCCAGCCCATGTGCGCCCAGAAGAATCCGTCGCGCGGGGAGTGGGGGTCGCCCTGCTGATCCGACTTCTGATGATGAACGCGGTGCACGGCAACCCAGAACAGCGGGCCGCCTTCGAGCGTGAGAGCGCCGCAAACGGCGAGGAAGTATTCGAGCCAGACCGGGCACTTATAGCCGCGGTGGGTGTGCAGCCGGTGGTACCCCATGCTGATCCCGAGCCCGACCGTCATCCAGTAAAGGAAAGCGGTGATGAGCAGATTCTTCCAGCTGAAGCAGAAGAGCGCGCCGATGGCGCCGATGTGGAGGACGGCCAGGGTTACGGTCGTAATCCAGTTCAGCCCGTGATGGCGGGGGAAATTGATGACGTCGGAATGATTGAGTTGGTTGTTGGGATCGAACCCGGCCGGGGTATCCGTTGTGAGCATGCAATTGCAGGCTAACAGGATTCCCCGGACCGGATTGTAAGACTTCTGTCGCGAACCTATAGGACTTTCAACTATTTGGTTATAGTCCCGCAGGCGATGCGGTCGCCCGCGTTGCCGGCCGGGTCGCTCTTCAGGTCATCGGCCTTGGCGTGGATCATGAGCGCCGTGCCGCCGCCGGTAAAGAGCGAGTTGGGGCCGTCGCCAAGGGTCACGGCGTCGTTCACAACGCTGACCTTCGCGGTGCCCCTGGGCCCGACGGTGAAATTCGCCATATCGCCCGCGTGGGGCTTGGGGCTCTGCTCGTTATTGATGCCGTGGTGAGCATTCGTCGGATTGAAGTGGCCGCCCGCGCTGGTGAAAGCGGGGGCTTCGCACTTGGCCGTCGCGTGGATATGGAATGCGTGTTCTCCCGGCGGAAGACCTTTGAGGTTGGCCGAGATTTTGACGCCCTTTCCGCCCGGGCCGTCGGAGATTTTGGCGGTCCCGACGTCATTGCCTTTGGCATCCTTGAGGGCGACAGTGACTGGTTTGTTGCCGGCAAAAAGTGAGGTTCCGATCAGGCCGAAAGCGGCCAGAACGGCGATTCTGCTGATCATGTGTGATCCTGCTCCTTCTTCGCTTTGCATTATATCCGGCTACTGAATCTTCAGATACTGCGGCAGGCTGTCGCCAGCCGCGCCCTGGGCGCGGGCAAGGTTCAGTTTGGCGAGGTTGTGGGCGAAGATGCTGTTGATCACGTCGAGCTCGGCGGAGGCAACCGCAGCCTGGGCCTGGGAGACGTCGACAAAGTCCGTGATGCCGGCTTCCAGACGCTGCCGCGTGAGCGCGAGCGTTTCTCTCGCGACGTCGAGATTTTTGCGCGCGACGTCGACCTGGCTCGAGGCCGCTTCGAGATCGAGATAGGCGCCGCGGACTTCGCTTTCGACGCGGCTCCGGATGTCTTCGAGTTCGGCCCTGCGCTGATCGATGGCGGCGTTGGCCTGCTCGAGATCGCCTTCATAACGGCCGCCCTGCCAGATGGGAAAACGCAGGCTTCCCTCGAAGGAGAAAGTCCCGTGGGAATTCGACGGGTTCTCGCCGATGACACCGTAGTCGGCAGCGACGGCAAGCGAGGGCATGCGCGAGCCGCGCACGGCGAGCTTCGCTTTCTCCGCGGCCCGGACCTGCGCTTCGGCCGCTTTGATATCTGGACGCTTTGAGAGCGCGATGCGCACCGCGTCCTCCTCGTTGAGCGCGGGAGCGTCGGCCCAGGAGATCTGGTCGGAGAGTTCGAAGCGATCGTTGGGCGGCAGGCCGATCATGCGCGCGAGGTTGATCTTCTGTTTGGCCAGATCGTTTTCAAGCGAAGTGACGCGCTGCTGGTGGATGAGCATCTGGACCTGGCTGCGGTTGACGTCGACCTGAGCGAGCAGGCCGACAGCGCGCTGCTGCGCGGTCTGATCGTAGAGATCCCTGGCGGTCTGGAGCTGCGCGCGCTCGGCGTCGATGCGCGCCTGCGCGGCCTCGACCTGGAGATACGCGCCGCCCACGGCGAGCACCACGAGATCCTTCGCGTCCTGCGCCAGAAATTCGTTGGCGTGGATGGCTTCGACCGAAGAGCGGTAATTGTTGAGGGCGGCGAAATCGGCGACGGTCTGGCTGAGGCGCGCGCGCAGATCGAAGTAGTTGAACGGTCCCACGATGGAGGGGATGGTGATGCCGGGGATCGGGATATGAATGCGGAAGCCCGCTGCCGCGAGGTCGGTCTGCTGCACGACTTCGGTCAGACTGCCGTTCAGGTTGGGCAGCAGAGCGCTGCGCGTCACGATCGACTGCCCGCGCGACTGCTGCAGCGTGATGGAGAGGTTCTTCGATCCGAGATTGAATTCGAGGCCGCGATCGATGGCGTCCTTGAGTGAAAGTTTGCCGGAGAATGGTTTCCCGGCGCCGGAGACGCTGCCGGAAAACGGCCCGGAGACGGAGAGTCCGGGGTTGATGGTGTTGACGCTGGTGGTGGTTCCGGGAATGGCGCTCTGCGTCGCCGTGACCGAGCCCGCGGCCGGATTGCGGCCGGAAAGCTGAACCTGTTGGGCCTGCGCGGTGTTGCCGGTGGAGGGCGCCTGCGCAACCAGGTTTGCGGCACACGCCGCGAGAACAGCAATGGCAGATCCGATTCGTAATTTCATGAAGTATGTCCGAATATGTCCGCTAACTGAGTTGCTTCCGGAATCGCCAGACGCTGGCCGAGACCATGATGAAAGTGAAAATCGAAAGCATAAGAAAGTTCGGCCAGAGCGTTTCAAGACCGCTGCCCTTGATCATGCTGGAGCGCGCGATCACGCTGAAATGGCGGATGGGGTTGATGCGAACCAGCGGCTGCAGCCAGTTGGGAATCGCTTCGGCGGGAGTCATGGCGCCGGAGGCTGTGGTGAGCAGCGGGTTGACGAAGAAGCTGGTGAGCTGGGCCTGAAACGCCGAACTGCTGAAGGTGGCGAGCACCGTCCCGATGCCGATGCCGGAGAGAATGCACAGCGCGGCGCCGGCGAACAGCACCAGGATATTCCCCTGGAAAGGCACTTCGAAGACGAAGCGGATGACGCCCGTGGCGAAGAGCACCATCAGGAATAGCAGGAAGAACAGCGGCGCCATTTTCGCCACGATGATTTCGTAAGTTCCCGCGGGGCACATGAGCAACTGCTCGATGGTGCCGGCTTCGCGCTCCTTCACCATGGCCGTGGCCGCGACGATCGAACCGTTGAGGATGATCAGCAGGCCGAAGATGCCGGTGACGACGAACCACGTGCCGACGAGACCGGGATTATAGAGAAACGCCGAGCTGAGCTGCACCGTGCCCTTGCGCGAAACATCCGGCGCCGCGGTTTTGATGAAGCGCGCGTGCACGCCCTCGCCCGCGAGCCCGGCGTTGTAGGTCTGGATCACGCCTTCGGCATAACCCTGCGCGATGGCCGCGGTGTTGGCGTTCATGGCGTTGAGCAGGAACTGGACCGTAACCGGCGTGCCGCGCTGCAGATCGTGCGCGTAGTCTTTGGGGATCACGACGCCGGCATCGAGATCGCCGCGGCTGATGGCATCGCCCATCACATCGACCGA
>DASPQQ010000125.1:0-5078 GCA_035624885.1 Bryobacteraceae bacterium
CTGCCCGGAAACCCCGCCTCCCGGTTCTATACTGTCGGTTCGATGGAACGCCATTGCCAAGACCGCGCGCCGAACTCCGGTCCATTATCCGAATATCAGGCGAAACTCAGGCAAAAATAGAAACAACAAATGCACAAACGAACCCGGCAGTTCATTGAAACCACAAAGGAGGCAGGAGAACCAACCCGGCGAACCCGAGCCCGAACCGCGGAGGTTCCGCTAAACCCTGTTCCTGCTGGCCAGCGGGCTCTGGCGGATTTCGAGACAGTGCCGGCCCGCCGGGAGAACAAACGCAACTCCTTTCCTGACGCCGCGCTTCACGGCCTCCTCGCCAAACGTCTCCTCCCCGAGCGCGAATCCGCGGCGCGCTTCCACGAACTCGTCAACGAAATCCGCCGCGAATTCGCCCCCCGGACTCCCGCCGAAACCGCCGCCAGCGAACCCCAGCCCCACGGCCGAACTCGCGGCGTCCTCGCCTTCCGAAGCCTCGCTCACCACGCCCACACCCGCGCCCTCCGCCGTTTCCTTGTCCTTCGCGCCCAGTGCGAAAAAGTGAAATTTCCAGACGAACCCACCATCCCATTGGAAACAAAAGAACTCACATCAAAACAACCCTCGTTGCGATCCCATTTGGAACCGAAAACGGTCAACTTATCCCCGCGAAAATTCGGTCCAACGGGAAAAAATCGTGGTCAAAACCCATTCGAACCCATCCTGGGCTACCCTGAACTCGTGACCCGCTTCACCCTGGCCATCGCCGGAACCCTGCTCTCCGCCGCCGTACTCGCGGCCCAATTCCATCTCCCCGGCATCTCCTCCTCAACCGGCAAGTCAAAGGAGCCGGCGCAATCCACACCCACCCCATCCGCACAACCACCCAACCCCACGCCGGCCGCGGCCGCCACGCCCGCCTTCGACTACTTCGTTCTCGCCCTCTCCTGGGCCCCGGACTTCTGCGCTAATCCCGAAGACGCTGCCAGGAACCCGCGCGAATGCGCCCCCGGCAGAAGCACCGCCTTTGCCGTTCACGGCCTCTGGCCGCAGCTCATCGCCGGCAAAAGCCCCGAATCCTGCGCGCCCGCGAAACCCGTGAAGAAAATCGTCGTCAACGGCATCCTGCCCTACATGCCAGGCCCCGCGCTCGTCCAGCACGAATGGGCCGTCCACGGCACCTGCTCCGGCCTCACTCCCACCGAGTTCTTCAGCGCCGTCCTCACCGCCCGTTCCTCGCTCCAGATCCCCGTCCAGTTCACCTCGCTCGAAGACGCCGTGATGGAAAGCCCCGGACAGATCGAACACCAGTTCGCCGCTGCCAACCCCTCGTTTCCCGCCAACGCCTTCCGCACCGCCTGCCGCAACGGCCGGCTCTCCGAAGTCCGCGTCTGTTTCGATAAGAACCTGAAGCCGCGCGCATGCACCGCGAGCGCCGGCGAATGCAGCGCCACTGTGATGCGCGTGCCCGTGATGCAGGAGAAACCCGCCCCATGATCGCCGTCATCTTCGAAGTCCTCCCCGACCCCGCGCGCAGCCAGACTTACTTCGATCTCGCCGCGGGTCTCCATTCGCAGCTCGAACAAATGGACGGCTTCCTCTCCATCGAGCGCTTCCAGAGTCTCACCAACCCGGCCAAACTCCTCTCGCTCTCCTTCTGGCGCGACGAGGAAGCCGTCGCCCGCTGGCGCCGGATCGAAGGGCACCGCGCCGCCCAGTCGCTCGGCCGCAACGGAATTTTCCGCGATTACCGCCTGCGCATCGCTTCAGTGATTCGCGATTACGGCCTCGAAGACCGCGCCGCAGCGCCCGCCGACAGCCGGGCGATTCACGGTTAGATGTACACGCGCCTTCAGAGACTGTGTGAGAACTGCGCTCAGGGCCTTTGCTCCTGAGTAGCCGCTGAGGAAAACCGGGACAGACTCCTTTTTCGCGTTACAAAACCTCTGCGTGAGAGCCGGGACGGCGCGAAAAAGGCTGTCGGTACCGGATTTTCCGGACCACGCTCGCAGCCGAATACCCGTGAACCGGAGTTCTCACACGCGCGTTCAGGCGCGTTTCACCCGCAACCAGGGACTGATCTCGAGAAGAAACGCCGGAATGCCCCTCGGGAATGACGTGCTCGTTCGCCGGTTCGCCCGCCGCCACGCTTCCCACACGTTCGCCACCAGCACGCCCGCCAGCAGGAAGTAAACCGTGCCCAGCCACTCGAAGATCGAGTAGCTGATCACCGCCACAATCACGCCGAAGATGTACTGGTCGGGATACTTCGCCGGCGATGTCGGCGGATCGGTCAGGATGATGAACGCGAAAAACAGCGCCGCATGCAGATCCGGCGCCCGGTAAATCTCGGAAACGTGGCTCGCGTTGCCGAGATATGCCGTCGCCGTGAAAAGGAGATAGTAAGTGCCGAGAAACGTCAGCACCAGTGGCATTTTGTTCACCCGGTCGGTAATAAATACCCCGGTCAGCAGCAACACGGCCAGTACCCAGGCCGGGCTGACCTCGGGCAGCGCGCCCCACCAGCTCTGGCCCGTATGAAACACGTAGTAACTCGCCACGATCCCGAGCGCCGCCGGATTGAACACATTCGCCGCGCGCGAACGGATCGCGTACTTGGTCAGCACCGCAAACACGGAGGTAATCGTGACCACCCACCAGGGCTCCTGCGCCCGCAGCACCATCGCGACAATCATCGCGGTCAGAATCGCGCCGCTCGGAATGTCCCACTGCTTGACCACCCTGCGGCTGCGCGCCCGCAGGATCAGCATGTCGAGCAGCCCGGCCGCCGCAACCGCCGCGACGAGACCCGGCAGCACCACCCGCAACCCTTCATGCGGAGCAGCCAAAGCCACGAGGATAACCAGAATGATCGTGAGTAAGCCCTTCGGCGTTTTGAAGAAGTTCATGTCTCGTAGCGTTCGAGTTCCGGAGTGTAAATGATGCCCTTCAATTCGAGGCGCCGCAGAAACGCGATCCCCTCTGCCGGCCCCAGCACGAACACCGCGGTCGCCGCCGCGTCCGCCAGCATCGCGCTCGGCGCCATCACCGTCGCGCTCGCCACCGCCGTCGCCGGCTTTCCTGTCCGGGGATCGATCACATGCTGACCGCGCTCGTAATCGCCCGAAGTGCAGACCGCTTCATCCGACGCGTACACGCGATCGATGAGCTGCCCGTCGATGCGCGGATGCCGGATCCCCACCGACCACGGCTCGCCCTTCGGATTCCGCCCGCCCAGATAGAGATCGCCGCCTGCGTCGATCGTGAAATCCCCGGTCACTCTCTTCAGTTCCTGCGCCGCCATGTCGATCGCGAGCCCCTTCGCCACGCCGCCCAGATCGATCACCAGCGGCCGGCGCAGCGTGATCGTCTTTTCGGGAACGTCGATCGCCACGTCGCGGTAGCTCACCTGTGCCTCGGGCTCGAGCCCGCTGTGGACCGTCTCGCGCGTGCGGTGTTCGCGGTTGTATCCGCGCGCCTCCATGCGATGCCCCACCGTGGGATCGAACGCGCCGCCGCTTTCTTTCGCCACCTCGAGAGCAAACCGCACAGTCTCGAAGAGCATATCACTGGCTTTTACGGCGGTGCCTGCTTGTGCGCTGAGCCGCATCAGCTCGCTCTTCGGATCGAAGCGGGTGCAGCGCCGCTCCACGTCGTAAAACCACTGGAACGCGCGTTCCACGGCCTCGTCGAGCCCCGGGCGCGCCACATGAATGGTCACGAGCGTGCCCATCAAGACCTCGGTCCGGTCGGGCACGGGGAGAATCTAGTTGGCCTGCGGCGGAGCAGCCGGAGCTGCGGCGGGCGCGCCCGCGGCGTCGGCCTTGTAGGCTTCGGCGGCCTGGCGCAGAGCTTCGTAAACGGCGTAGTAGAACGCGTCCGAACTCTGCGTCGCGCCGCCCACGCGGTCCACGTCGGCCGTCTGGCGCTGGAGCACTTCCGGCGGCAGTTTGTCGATGATGTCGCACGAGTAGCGCGTCTCGCAGTCGGAAACGCCCGCCTGCGTGATCTTCCCGTTCTCGATCTTCACCGCGGCCTGGATGTCGCCGTGCCGGCAGGTGCCCCAGCCTTTCCAGATCCCGTCCTTCCATGGTGGAGGGGGAGACATCGGAGCCGCCGCTGCTGCAGGCGCGGCGGCAACCACCGGGGCTGCGGCGGGAGCCGGGGCCGGCGCCGCGTCTGCAGACGGGGCTTTCTCCACAGCCTTGGGCTTTTCCCTGGCCTCTTCCGGCTTCGGCTCGGCCTTCGCCTCCACGGGCACCGGAGCCGGCGCCGTCTTGAGCGATGCCTCGACGATCTCCGGTCTCGCCGGAGGCGCCTGTCTCGGACGCCGGTCGTCCGCCTGCTGCACAAACTTCTCCGCCGCGGCCTTCGTGCGCACGTAACCGGCGGAATACACAGCCAGAACGGCAGCCGAACTCAGCGCGACCAGGCTGTTGGCGACCTTTTTGTTTGCTTTATTGGGGCTGCTTGCTGGCGGCATTTCCTACCGATTGTATTAGCTTTCAGGCTAGAAATCGACACCCCGCGACCGACGAGTACTTCATTGGAGTTTCCTAGGAGTTTCCTATGCCGACTTTGAAAGCCAGAAAAAGACTGGACCCGGCCCTTACCGGCCACGAGGCGGAACAGCTCCGCAACGATCTGAAACGCATGGTGGTCGGCCAGAATGAAGCCATCGATCAGATCGTGAATGTGTTCCAGACCTTCCTCGCCGGCATGAACGCCCCGGGACGGCCCATCGGCAACCTGCTGTTTCTCGGCCCCACCGGCACCGGCAAGACCCGGCTCGTCGAAGCTACCGCCCAGTCGCTCCTCGGCGACAGCCGCGCCGTGATCAAAATCGACTGCGCCGAGCTCCAGCACAGCCACGAGATCGCCAAGCTGATCGGTTCGCCCCCCGGATACCTCGGTCATCGCGAAACCCATCCGCTCCTGAGCCAGGAAGTTCTCGCCCAGTACCACACCGAGAGCATGAAGATCAGCTTCGTCCTGTTCGACGAAATCGAAAAAGCCAGCGACGCGCTCTGGAACCTGCTTCTCGGCATACTCGATAAAGCCACGCTGACCCTCGGAGACAACCGCAG
>DASPQQ010000126.1:0-5040 GCA_035624885.1 Bryobacteraceae bacterium
CGATCTGCGGGATGAACTCGCACCCGAAGACGACGAAGACGATGACGACAACGAGGGCGATGACGATGATGATGATGACTGATCGGCCAGCCGTCACGCTTCCCGGCTGAACCTATGCCTGCGAGTCTCACAGCCGCGATCTATGCGCGCGTCTCGACCCCGGATCAGGACTGCGGAATGCAGCTTGCCGAATGCCGCGATTACGCGCGGCGCATGGGCTGGTACGTCACCGAGTACACCGAGAAAGCCTCGGCCACGGCGAAGCGGCCGGAACTCGACCGGCTTATGGAAGCGGCGCGGCTGAAGAGGATCGACGTGGTTCTGGTCTGGAAGCTCGACCGGTTCGGGCGCTCGGTGCGCGATCTGACGGAGAACATCCTCGCGCTCGACCGCGCCGGAGTCCGGTTCGTTGCGATCACGCAGGCCATCGACACGGACCGCGCCAATCCGGCAAGCAGGCTGATGCTGCACATCATGGCGGCGTTCGCTGAGTTCGAGCGCGGGCTGATCGTCGAGCGCACCATGTCCGGCAAAGCCCGCTACACGCGGGACTGGGAAGCGGGCCTGGTTGGCCGCGCGGGACGCCACAGCCGGAGCGGGAAGGACCTTGCGCCGCACCGTCCGCTGCGGGTGTTCCGGCGCGATGAGGCGCTCCGGATGCGCAGCGAGGGGCGCAGCTACCGCGCTATCTCGGCGACGCTCGGCGTACCGGTTTCAACGGTGGCTGATGCGATCCGGCGGCTGTCGGCAACGGGGGCGCGCGCGGCCGTCAGCGGGTGCCCGTCTTGAGGCTTTGCAGCTCCAGCGCGTTGTCGATGGTCTTGAGGACGGCCGTCTGCTGGGTTCTGGGAAGCGT
Organism: Bryobacteraceae bacterium; assembly: GCA_035624885.1. GTDB lineage: Bacteria > Acidobacteriota > Terriglobia > Bryobacterales > Bryobacteraceae > BOG-234. The sequence goes on from DASPQQ010000126.1 coordinate 857, forward strand.
TTCGATCAACTCCAGTCGCCGCAGAACCTTCCGGCTCGGCTTGTGTTTCCTGCTCTCGTTCGCTTTCCTGCCAGGCATCAGCAGCTCATCGGTGGTAACGCCGAATGCTATTGCAAAACGAACTGCCATCTCAGCTGAGAGTTTCAGCACGTCGCGCTCGATGGCCGACACGATGGACTGAATGACGCCGATTTTTTCGGCCAGCTCAACCTGAGTGAAGCCGTGCTCCCTGCGAATCCGTGAGACGCGTTCGCCGATGGATTCCTTTGCGGGAAGGGGAGGCAGCTTAAGACGGGAGACGCGGGGCATACCGATTGCAGTGTAAGCCGGGGATGATGTGTTCTTGACTGATAGCATATGAAATGCTATTTTCAAAAACAATAAAATCTTGCTCCGGCTCTTGACAGGTTTTTGCAGAAAACACCGGAAGGAGGGCGAAGAGGAAAATGGCCCGGATTCCCGATGAAGTGATCGAGCGGCTGAAGCAGGAAGTATCGCTGGAGCGCCTGGCGGAAGCGCGCGGCGTGAAGCTCACGCGGCACGGCGCTGATCTCATCGGCCTGTGTCCGTTTCACGACGATCATGAGCCGAGTCTCGTCATCAGCCCGCAGAAAAATCTCTGGCACTGTCTCGGCGCGTGCCGGGCCGGGGGAACGGTGATCGACTGGGTGATGAAGAGCGAGGGAGTGAGCTTCCATCACGCAGCGGAACTGCTGCGCTCGGGGATTCCTTCCTCATCCGGGCCGGTGAAGAAAATCTCAACCGTACGCAGACTGCGCCCGCCTGTCGAGCGCGACGCGAGCGACCGGGCGCTGCTCGATCAGATCGTCGGTTTTTATCACACGGCGCTGAAACAATCGCCCGAAGCGCTGAAATATCTGGAGCGGCGCGGTCTCACCCACCCGGAAATGATCGCCCGCTTCCGGCTCGGCTTTGCGAACCGCACGCTCGGTCTGACGCTTGCGCCGAAGAACCGCAAAGCGGGCGCTGAGATGCGCACGCGGCTTGAGGAGCTCGGCATTCTGCGTGACTCTACCGGGCACGAACACCTGAACGGTTCGCTCGTGATCCCGATCTTCAGTCGCCAGGGTGAAGTGGTCCAGATGTACGGACGGAAGATCGGTTCCAATCTGACCAAAGGCACGCCGCTGCATCTTTACCTGCCGGGTCCGCACCGGGGCGTGTGGAACGAGGAAGCGCTCGAAGCCTCGAAGGAGGTCATTCTCTGCGAGGCGCTGATCGACGCGCTGACGTTCTGGTGCGCCGGATACCGGAACGTGACGGCGAGCTACGGCGTGAACGGGTTTACGGACGATCACCGCGCGGCATTCGGGAGATACGGCGTGAAGCGCGTGTATCTGGCCTATGACCGCGACGCGGCGGGCGACCAGGCGGCGTCGGCACTCGCCGATGAGCTGATGGCGTCGGGCATCGAATGTTTCCGCGTTCTGTTTCCGAAAGGAATGGACGCGAACGAATACGCGCGCACGACGCAGCCTGCGGCGAAGGCGCTGGGCGTTCTGCTGACCGCCGCGCAGTGGCTCGGCCGGGGCAGACGGGTTGTTTCCTTCCCCGCCGTTCCTGTCGAACCAACCGAAGAACAACCAGCAGCTAAAGAAAAAATGCACTCACCGGCTTCTGCAGTCAACAGTCCCCAGGAACCCGAATCATCCGAGAGCAAGGAAACGAAAGAAGGAACCGATGAACCGGTTCTTTCTTTAGCCGCCGATCCTGATCCTCTCCCGTCCGCTGTTTCTCCAGCAGAGCCAAATCCACCAGACGTCAATCCGGCAAAGGAAGAGCCAGCGCCGCGTGCGATGCCGATGGCTGCGACCGCCGAACCGGAGGTGAAGATCGACGGCGACGAGATCACCGTCACAATGCCCACTGCGCGCGTCTACCGCGTGCTGGGTCTTTACCGGAACACAAGCCTCGGCACGATGAAGGTGAACGTCACGGTATCGGGCCGCAACCTGCGCGGCGAGTTCGCGCGTCACGGCGATACGCTCGATCTGGAGCAGGCGCGGAATCGGGCGCTGTTCATAAAACAGGCAGCGCATGAACTCGGCGTGCGCGAAGACCTCATTCAGCGCGAAGTCGGACGGCTCTGGTCCGCGCTCGAAGACCTCCAGCGCGCGCACCTGAAAAAAGCGCTGGAGCCCCAGGAGGAAGAACCCGCGATGACGGCCGGGGAGAAGGAAGCAGCACTCGCGCTGCTGCGCGATCCGTGCCTCCTGGCGCGCGTGCTCGAAGACTTTGAAAAGTGCGGCGTCACGGGCGAGGAAACGAACAAGACGATCAGTTATCTCGCCGCCGTCTCGCGCCTGCTCGACAAGCCGCTCTCGGTCGTCGTGCAGTCGTCATCGTCGGCCGGCAAAAGCTCGCTCATCGAAGCCGTGCTCGACTTCATGCCGAAGGAGCAGCGCGAGGAGTATTCGGCCATGACCGGTCAGGCGCTCTTCTACATGAAAGAGAAAAGCCTGAAGCACAAAATCCTCGCTGTCTCGGAAGAAGAGGGCGCGAGCAAAGCGGCTTACGCCCTGAAGCTGCTCCAGTCGGAAGGCGTGCTGCGCATTGCATCGACCGGGAAGGACCCGGTGAGCGGAAAGCTCGTCACCCACGAATACGAGGTAGAGGGGCCGGTGACGATCTTCCTCACGACCACCGCGCAGGAAGTAGACGAAGAGCTGCTGAACCGCTCGATCCTGCTCACAGTGAATGAAGAGCGCGAACAGACGCGGGCCATCCACCGCAGGCAGCGGGAAGCGCGGACCATCGAGGGCCTGTGGGCGCGCCGCACGCGCGAACGCATCGTGAATCTCCACCGCAACGCGCAAACGCTGCTGCGCCCGATAGCTGTGGTCAACAACCTGATGGATGACGACGCCCGGTTCCCGGATCACATGACGCGCACGCGGCGCGATCACGTGAAGCTGCTGACGCTGGTCGAAGCCGTTGCGCTCGTCTATCAGCACCAGCGCGAAATCCGCACAGAGACCCGCGACGGCGAGACGCTCGAATACATCGAGGCGACGGCGGAAGACGTGGCGCTCGCCCGCAGGCTGATGGAAGAGGTGCTGGGACCGGCGCTCGATGAACTGCCGCCGCAGACGCGGCGTCTGCTCGGGATCGTCGAGCGCATGGTGAATGAGGAATCCGCGCGCCAGGGGATCGACGCAGCCGATTACCGGTTCACGCGCCGCACGCTCCGCGAATACACCGGGCGCGGCGACACGCGCTGGGGCGATACCCAGCTTCGCGTCCATCTCAGGCGGCTGGAGGAAATGGAGTACCTCTCGGTCCGGCACGGCGGTCAGGGACAGACGTTCGTCTATAAGTACGATGCGCACTGCGCGGGGTCAAATGATAACTTCGCGGGGCCGGAAGACAACTTCGCGGGGGGTGCGCGGCCACTGCGCGGGGCGGGTTTCACAGAGAATCGCTCAACAGAATCAGGAGCATCGGAACTTAGCGCTCGGTTTGGCGGAAGCATATATAGGGGATTTTCAGCGTCAGTCGGCCCTGTCGCAGATGAACCTGTTGTAGTGAAACCCGTCGTAGTGGAACGAGGCAGCATGAAAGTGAACGGCAGAGCCAACGGCAAACTCAACGGCGCGGCGCTGCACGGAGCCGAGTAGAATGCCACGCTGGCCAAAGAAGCAGCCTGCGGCGCGGGAAACGCCTCTCCATGCGCTTCTCACGGCCTTCCTGAACTCGCTCAGCGTGCGCGGGTACTCCCGGTATACGGTCGAGAACCGTCGCGCTCACATCCGCCTGTTCCTCGACTGGGCGCATGAACACGGTCTCGACGAACCGGCCGAGATCACGCGGCCCGTGCTGGAGCGATACCAGCGGTATCTGTACTACTACCGCAAGAAGAACGGCGAGCCGCTTTCCTTCCGCAGCCAGCTTTCGCGCCTCGTGCCGCTGCGCGTCTGGTTCCGCTGGATGACGCGCCAGAATCACATCCTGCACAATCCGGCTTCGGAGATCGAGCTGCCACGGCTCGGGCGCACGCTGCCGCGAGACATCCTTTCGGTCGAAGAAGTCGAGCGCGTGATGATGCACCCGAACGTCTCGGAACCCGTGGGTCTGCGCGACCGCACGATCCTTGAAGTCCTCTACGCCTGCGGCCTGCGGCGTCTGGAGGTGATCCGTCTGAAGCTGTTCGATCTGCAGCTTGA
>DASPQQ010000127.1:0-2377 GCA_035624885.1 Bryobacteraceae bacterium
CGTGGAGTTGCGTGCCGGGCGCGGTGTGCTGCCAGCGCGCGAGGAATTCGTAGAACCGGGCCTGTGTGACCGGTTCGATTTCGCGGCGCAGCCGGCCCATGGTGAGGCGATGGATGCGGGCGAGGATGCGGCGATTGCACCACTCGATTTCGGTGGTTTTGGGCGCCGAATAGTAGCCTTCGAAAACCTGGCCTTCGCGTTCGAGTGTGGCGAGGGCGATGCGGATATCGTCTGGCAATAGGGCAAGACGCTGCGCGAGGTCGGTCGCGGTAATGGGGCCGAGCGAGTCCATCCAGCCGCGCGCGATCGAGAGAGTGTCGTCAAACGAATCGCGGCGTTCGGTCGCGACCCAGAAATTATCGATGCGTGACGCGCGGCCGGTTCCTTCGAGCTGCTCGAACCAGGCCGACCAGGCGTCGACGATCGGGCAGCGGACGAGAGTCAGGAGCGCGTCGTGGAGTTCATCGGCATCGCGTGGCGAGGGCCAGACTTCGGCGGTGACTTCGGCGATGGCGGCCTGATCGAGAATGCCGGCGGGGTCTTCGGAAGAGCGCGTGGCGCCGCGAAGCTGGACGGCGCGGGCACGGCGCTCTTCGAGCGGGGCGTCGTCGAGGAAGGCGTAGGGGTTGGCGTTGAGGATCTCGTGCGAGAAGACCGAAGGGATGGCGTTTTCAACCGCGACGGTGCGGATCGTGCCGTCTTCGATGCCGCGCAGGATTTCGCGCAGGCCGTCGATATCCATGGCTTCGCGCAGGCAGTTGGAGATGGTTTCATTGACGAGAGGGTGGTCCGGGATGCGGATTTCCTCGACGAGGTTTTCCGGGCAGGCCACCTGATCGGGGAAGACGGAGGCGAGCAGATCGTCGGAGCGCATGCGCTGGATGGGCGCGGGAACTCTGCGTCCGCCCTGGAAACGCAGAACGGCGAGAGAGCGGCTGGCATTCCAGCGCCAGCGCGCGGCGAACATGGGCGAGGTGAGAAGCGCGTGGCGCAGGACGTCTTCGACGGTGTCCGAACGGAGGAACTCGAAGACGGTTTCAAGCGGGAAGGCGTGCTGCTCGGCGAGCGAGATGACGATGCCGTTATCGGTGGCGGCGGCCTGGAGTTCGAAGTTGAAGGTGCGGCAGAAACGCTTGCGCAGAGCCAGACCCCACGCGCGGTTGATGCGCGCGCCGAAGGGAGCGTGGAGAACGAGCTGCTGGCCGCCCGATTCATCGAAGAAGCGCTCGGCGACGACGGTTTTGTGAGTCGGCATGGCGCCGAGCGACTCGGCTCCGGCGCGGAGATAGGCGCGCGCCTGACCTTCGAGTGCGTCAACGTTTTCGCGCACGTGTGAGACGGCGCGCGAGAGTTCGGCGGAACGGCCGGGAGCTTCGCCGAGCCAGAAGGGAATGGAGGGTTTGGCGCCGTGAGCGTCTTCGACGCGCACTTTGCCCTGGCCGATGTGGCGGATGCGCCAGGAGTGGGTGCCGAGCAGAAAGACATCGCCGGTGAGGCTTTCGACGGCGAAATCTTCATCCACGCTGCCCACGGTTTTGCCTTCGGGATCTTCGATGACCGAATACTGCGAAGTCTCGGGGATGGCTCCGCCCGAGGTGATCGCCGCGAGACGCGCGCCGCGGCGGCCTTTGACGCGATGGTTCACCTGATCGCGATGGAGCATGGCGCCGCTGCGTCCGCGCGTGGTAGTGATGCCTTCCGAGAGCATCTCGACGACTTCGTCGAATGCGTGGCGCGGCAGATTGCGATAGGGGTATGCGGAGCGGATGAGGTTGAAGAGATCGTCTTCGCCCCAGGTTTCGCAGGCGCATTCGGCGACGATCTGCTGGGCAAGGATATCGAGCGCGTTCTGGGGAATTTCGAGCTCCTCGAGATCGCCGTGGCGGATGGCGCGGACGAGCGCGAGGCATTCGATGTATTCGTCGCGCGAAGTGGGGAAGACGATGCCGCGCGGGCGCGCGCCCACCCAGTGGCCGGAACGGCCGACGCGCTGCAGCATGACGGCGATGGAGCGCGGCGAGCCGATCTGGATGGCGAGTTCGACGGTGCCGATGTCGATGCCGAGTTCGAGCGAAGCGGTGGCGACGACGGCTTTCAACTGGCCGGATTTGAGCCGCGTTTCAGCGTCGTGGCGGAGGGCGCGGGCGAGCGAGCCGTGGTGCGGGAGGACGACGTTGTGGCCGAGGCGTTCGCCGAGCGCGTGGGCGATGCGTTCGGACTGGCGGCGCGTGTTGACGAAGACCAGAGTCGTGCGCTCGTTGCGGATGTGACTGGCGATGCGGTCGTGGATTTCGTCCCACATTTCGGCGGTCGCGACCGCGCCGAGTTCGTCGTTGGGGATTTCGATATCGAGATCCATGGCGCGCTTGTGTCCGAC
>DASPQQ010000128.1:0-9355 GCA_035624885.1 Bryobacteraceae bacterium
CCCACTTCCTTGCCCGTCTGCTTGTCATAGGCGCGCAGCATGGCGCCGCGCGGATGCGTTTTGGAGGTGATGACGCTGTCGCCCGTGATCACCAGCGTCTTCGTCACCAGCACGCCCACGCTGCCCGGCTGCCCCGTGTTGCCGATGTTCAGCGCCTTCAGCGCCGGACTGTCGCGGATGTTGTCCGGCGTTTCGCCGTAAGGCACCTGCCACACCAGATCGCCGCGGTCCATGTTGACGGCCGAGATCACCGCGTAGGGCGGTTTCACCAGCGGCAGCCCCTGCACCTGCAGAGGATTGCCGCCGCCGCCGCCACCAGCGCCGCGTCCCGCGCCGCCGCGCCCGTCGCCCGTCTGGTTGCCCGGGAACTGCGGCGCGCGCGCCTGCGTCTTCACGTCCGCCGCGGTGCCCGTGCCCGCCGCTTCCGCAACCACGAACGGCTGATCCTCGCGTCCCATCACATACCGCATGTCGGTCTTGAATCCCTGCGGCGGCGTGCGCAGCGACATCGACTGCACCTGCGAATTGTTCGCCTGCACAAACACCGTATGCAGTTCCGGATCGTACGCCCCGCCCGGCCAGTTCGTCCCGCCGCCCGAATGCCCGATGTTCAGCGCCCCGAGGAACTTGTTCGGATCGCCCACCAGCGGCGGATTGAACACGCCCGCCACGCGGTAACGCGCCACGATGTCCTTCGCCTGGTTGCGCAGCTCCGGCGTGAAATCGATCAGATCGTCCGGAACCCTGATCTCGTTGCGCGCGTAAGCCGGCGGTTTGGTCACATACGGCTGCGTTTTCGCCGCCTTCTCGCCCGGCACATCCGAAGCCGGCACCGGCCGCTCTTCGATCGGCCACACCGGCTTGCCCGTGATGCGGTCGAACGTGTAGAGCCACACCTGCTTGGTCGGCACCGTCACGGCCTTGACCGGCTTGCCGTCCACCACGATATCGGCCAACAGCGGCGCCGAGGAAATATCGAAGTCCCAGACCGGATGGTGCACGAACTGGAAGTACCACTTGCGCTGGCCGGTCTTGATGTCCACGCACACGAGGCTCTCGCCGTAGAGGTTGTCGCCCGGCCGGTGCCCGCCATAGTAATCGGAAGACGGTGATTCGACCGGCAGATACGCGAGGCCCAGATCCGGATCGGCCGTGATCTGCGTCCACACGCCCGTGTTGCCGTTGCTATCGGCCGAGTTGTTCTCCCACGTGTCGTAGCCGAACTCGCCCTTGCGTGGAATGGTGTGGAAGGTCCAGATCAGCTGTCCGGTCCGCGCGTTGTAGGCGCGCACGAGGCCCTTGGTGTTGTCGTGCGTCTCGATCGTCATCCCTTCCTTGAACGACGAGCCGACGATCACCGTGTCGTTCACCACGAGCGGCGTCGAGTGCAGTCCCGCTTCACCCGTTTCGAGATCGATCGGCTTGTTGACGCCCGTATACATCCCGACCTTCAGATCCACCATGCCCTTGTTGCCGAAGCCGGCAATCGGCTGGCCCGTGTGCGCATTCAGCGCCACCAGGCGGTAGCCCGTGGTCACGAAGATCACGCGATCGTCGCCCTTGCCGTCGCTCCAGTAGGAAACGCCGCGTCCGGAAAGCTGCCGCGGCGCCACCGCCGCGCGATTGCCTTCATGCAGCGCATACACCCACTGGACTTCGCCCGTCTTGGCGTCGAGCGCGATCACGCTGCGCCGCGTGCCCGCCGTGGTGTAGACCGTCCCGCCCACCATGAGCGGCGTGCCTTCGAGCTTGTATTCGGGCCGCGACCCGAAGTTATCCGTCTTGATCCGCCACGCGACCTCGAGATTGCTGAAATTCGACGCGTTGATCTGATCGAGCGGCCGGTACTTGCTGCCACGCTCGTCGGCCGTGTAATAGGCCCACTCGGTGTCCTTCTGGTGCCAGCCCGCCGATCCCGTGGGCGACTGGCCGAGCGCCGCCGCCCCGAGCCAGATCACGCCGCCCGCGAAAATCACACCGGTAAACCACCGCCCTGTCACTACTGCCTTTCTCCTCATTCCTGTCTTCTCCTCACAACCTGGTGACTGCAAACTTACTTTCGCGCTTCGAGCTCGGCGATGAACGCCAGCGCTTCCCTGATCGCGTCATCGGTGAATCCCATATGGCCGCGGTCCTTGTAGCGAATGAACTTGTGATAAACACCCGCCGCCGTCAGCGCGCGATCCATATCCACGGCCTGCTGGAACGGCACGATCTTGTCGTCTTCGGAATGCAGCATGAGCAGCGGTCTGGTCTGCGGCGACACATTATTCAGCGGCGACGCGATCTTCCTGGCCTCGATCGCCGCCGGTCCGGAAAGTGTCGTGAACCCCGTCGTGGGATCGCCCGTGAGCGGCGTCCACAGATTTCCCCAGGAGATGCCGTTGATATCGTACGCGCCCGAGATCGCGATCGCGCCCGCAATCGTGGCCGGCGCGTTGTCCCATCCGCCGGTCTTCGGGTAAGGGCCCGGACCGAGCGTCGCCGCCAGCGCCACATCGTGTCCGCCGGAAGAATTGCCGATCATATAGATGCGGTTTTCATCCAGGCCATATTCGGCCGCATGCGCATGCAGCCAGCGAATGGCGGCCTGAATGTCCTGGTACGGCGCGGGAGCGGGCGACGCATCGATCAGCCGGTAATCGATATTCATCGCGAAGAACCCTTTTGCGGCGAAAATGCTCTGTTTGGTGTAATTGGCGTCGTTCTTCGAACCCGCGCGCCAGCGCCCGCCGTGTACCATCAGGATGACCGGCAGCTTTGTTTGCCCCTCCGGCCATGCCAGATCCGCCAGCAGCCCCGATCCCCACGCCACCCCGTAGATCACATCTTTCTTCGTGGAGATCGTCTGGGCCGGCGCCGTGGAGACGAAACACGCGAGGGCGATACCTGTCGCCACGCAGCCGGCAAGCCACCTTTTCATTTCTGTCCCTCCCGCCGTTCGGCGCGCACCCCAACGCTTGCGCCGGACGCAACGCGCTCGGCCAGATATATCAGATTCGAGAGCGGGAAGGAAGCCCGCGCGCCTTGCGTTTCCGCCGTCGAACACATTACGATCAGGCTGCGCGATGAAAGCCGGCTCGTCCCCCACGCCTGTTCCCTGCAACGGCTGCACCGAATGCTGCCGCAGCGGCCAGGGACTCTTCCTCCACCCCGAACAGGGCGACGACGTCGCCGCCTACCAGACCCGCATCGCGGCCGACAGCTCCGGCAATCCCGTCTTTCTGCTCGCCACCACTCCTGCCGGAGCGTGTGTCTACCTGGGACCGTCCGGCTGTACGATCTATGAGCGCCGCCCGGTCCTCTGTCGCAGCTTCGATTGCCGCAAGCACTACCTCATGCTGCCGCGCCAGGACCGCGACAATCTCGTGTGTCTCGGCCTTTCCTCACGCGCCGTATTCAACGCCGGGAGGGCCAGGACCGGAACTTTGAGCGCCGCCGAGCGCGCCGCATGCGTCCGCCTGCGCGAAGAGTACTTTCCGGAATAATTCTACGGCGCGGTGACGGTGAAACCCTCGTGCGCGATCTCGAGCGTCTCCATCGCGGCGTCGTTTGAGAGAGCATTCAGCACCGGTCCCGTCCAGCGCACCGGGAAAGCATTCCTGAAGCTCCACTCGATTACCGGATTCGCCTGGCTATCCACCAGAAGCACCACGATGTTTTTCTTCACCGCGGCGCCGCTGATCGAATCCTGCATCCACTGCCAGAGCGTCAGGTCTCTGGTGAGCGGCCGGGTCAGAACCAGGTTGGGATAGCTCGCCTGCCCCGGCGTTTTCTCGCCGGACGCGGGATCGCTGCCCTCGCGGGTCACGACGGCCGGAGTATCGGCCTGAATGCCGCTCACCACCGTCACGGGAATCGGCTGCGGCGCACCGAGCTGCACCACGAAATGAGAAGAGAGAAAGGATTCCTGCGCCGCGGCCGGAGCGGCAGCCGGGGCGGGTGCTGGCGTGGAACTCATTATTAGTAGACTACTCCCATGGGAGGAAAGCATGAGAGCCGCTCGACTCGCAACCCTTGTCTTCGCGCTCAGTGTCGCCGCGCGCGCCGATTTCAGCTACACCAGCACGCGTAAAACCACCGGAGGCATGATGGCCTCGATGGCCGGCGGCGCCAACGGTACCTCGAAGGTGTATTTCAAGGGAAAAAAGATGAAATCGGAAGAAGGCGATACATCGACCATCCTCGATTTCGACGCCCGGACCGTCACCACCATCAACAACGCAGCGAAGACTTACACGGTGCGCAGTCTCAGCGATGCCGCGCCGGCGCAGTCCCAGCCAGGTGTTTCCATCGACGTGAAGGAAACCGGCCAGCGCAAAACCATCAACGGCTTCGATGCGAAGGAAGTTGTCCTCACCATGGAGATCGATCTCTCCCAGGGCCGCGGCACGGGCGGCAAAGCGCAGGCCGAAGCGCATTTGTGGCTGGCCTCGGATGTTCCGGGCGCCGGCGAAATGCGCGCTTTCTATCAGGCCAATGCGAGCCGCATACCGGCGGCCGGAATGCAGGCCGCGATCGGCGAGATCCAGAATAAAATCGCCACGCTCGATGGCGTTCCCGTCGAAGAAGTGATCGTGGTGAAACCCGCGGGCGGCGCCGGCATGCCCGGCATGCCCGGCATGCCGCAGATGACTTCGGCGCAATCGGCCCAGCTCGATCAGGCGCGCGCGCGGCTCGAAGCCCTTGAGGCGCAGGGCGGACCGGCGGCCGCCGCGGCTCAGCAGGCTCTCTCCCGCATGAACCAGATGGGCGCGGGCAGAGGCGCGGCGCCGGCCGCGAGTTCCTCGTCCCTCATCGAACTGACCATCGACGAGACCGATTTTTCCTCGAGCGCCATTCCCGATTCCGTGTTCGCCATTCCCGCCGGCTACACGAAGACTGAGACCAGATGAAAATTCCTCTTCGCGCGCTTCTCTTCACCGCACTCTGTTTCGCCGCGCTTTGCTTTGACAGTGCGCCCAACTCGCAGCCCAATCCCTATCACGAGGTTGCGAACTGGGCGCAGCTCGGCCGCCCCTGGGGTTCCACCTCCGCGGTCGATGTCGATCGCGAAGGCCACATCTGGGTTGCCGAACGCTGCGGCGCCAACTCCTGCGCGGGCTCGAATCTGAATCCGATGCTCGAGTTCGATAAATCCGGCAAGCTCCTGCGCAGCTTTGGCGCGGGCCTGTTTCTGCAGCCCCACGGCATTGCGGTCGATCGCGAAGGCAACGTCTGGGTCACCGACGATCAGGGCGCGCCCGGCAAAGGCCATCAGGTTTTCAAGTTCAGCCCCGAAGGCAAAGTTCTGCTCACGCTCGGCAAAGCCGGCGTGGCCGGCAACGAGCCGGGTATCTTCAATCAGCCGACCGACGTCGCCATCGCTCCCAACGGAGACATCTTCGTAGCCGATGGCCACGTCGAAGTGAAAACGAAGCCGAACGGCGAACTCTACGTCGAGAATGGTCCCGGCCCCAACCCGAACGCCCGCATCTCGAAATTCTCGAAGGATGGAAAGTTCATCACGAGCTGGGGCGTGAAAGGCTCGAAGCCCGGACAACTCGACGGTCCTCACGGCCTCGCCTTCGATTCGCGCGGCCGCCTCTTCGTCGCCGACCGCACCAACAGCCGCATCGAGATCTTCGATCAGAACGGCAGGTTCCTCGCCGAGTGGAAGCAGTTCTCGCGGCCGAGCGGCATCTTCATCGACGCGAACGACCGCCTCTACGCCACCGATTCCGAATCGATGGACGATCCCGGCTACGGCCACAACCCGGGATGGAAGCGTGGCATCCGCGTCGGCAGCGCAAAAGACGGATCGGTCACGGCCTTCATTCCGGATCCGCACCCGGTCGGCCTCACCAGCGGCGCCGAAGGCGTGGCTGCCGACGCCGATGGCAATATCTACGCCGCCGAAGTCGGCCCGCGCATGCTGCGCAAATACGCGAAGTAGTCGGGCGGCCTGCGGCAAAAGACAGAAACCGCTTTTCCCCTTATTTCTGACTGCTTCGCGCGCCAGATGCGCGCGCCCGCAGCCGGTTATGGCTCCCCCCGGGTCCAGCCAGTGTGCGGTTTCGCCCAGATCCGGATGCGTGATCACACGCATCCGGATAGCGGAAAGCGTACGCTTTTAAGACAATTCGTCTGGCATTCGAGATGCACACTCGGAAGATCAAATGCCAATGAGATCTCCCACACGCAAGCTGGTACCCAGCGAAATCAGAATCCCCGCCGCCGGAGTGGAACTCGTGGCCGATCTTGCGCTGCCCGAAGCAGCCGTCGGTCTTGTTCTCTTTGCGCATGGCAGCGGCAGTTCGCGTTTCAGTCCGCGCAACCGCATGGTCGCCGAGGTTCTCAATCGCGGCGCCGTCGGAACCGTCCTGGCCGATCTGCTCACCGCCGAAGAAGAGGAAATCGATCGCACGAGCGGCGAATACCGGTTCGATATCAACATGCTCGTGGATCGCCTCACCGCGATCACCGACTGGATCGCCGGCAATGAGGATCTCGGAAAACTGGGGCTCGGCTATTTCGGCGCCAGCACCGGCGCCGCGGCAGCGCTGGGCGCGGCGGCGAATCGTCCCGGCTCGGTCCGCGCCGTCGTTTCGCGGGGAGGAAGACCGGATCTCGCCGGGGCCGCGCTCGGCCGCGTCCATGCGCCCTGCCTGTTCATCGTCGGCGGCGCCGATTCGTTCGTCCTGCGCCTGAATGAGGATGCGATTCGCCAGCTCCCCTCCGCCACGCAGCACCACCTGGAGATTATTCCCGGCGCAACCCACCTCTTTGAAGAGCCGGGAGCGCTCGACCGGGTGGCTCAACTGGCGCGAAACTGGTTTCAGCGGTACCTGCCGGAACCGTCCGGCGGGAAGTAACATGCCGGCCATCGCCGGCAGGAGGCAACAACATGACGCTTGCACCACAAATCACATTCCGCAATATGGAAACTGCGTCTGAGCTTGAAGATGCTGTGCTGAAGGAAGCGAGAAAGCTGGAGCTGTTCTTCCCGCGCATCACCAGCTGCCGGGTGGCGATTGAAGCCCCGGGCACGCGGAGAGAATCGCATCGCATTCGCATCGATCTGGGACTTCCCGGCGAGGAACTCGTGGTGGAACATAACGCCAAACGCCATCCCGAACGTCCCCCGGCGAATCGCATGCGCCGCGAAGCGGAAATCGCCGTTCGCGACGCGTTTCGCGAACTGCGCGGGCGCGTGCAGGAATACGCCGAGCGCATCCGTCCGGCGACGCTCGATCGCGAAGGCCCGCTCGAAGGCAAGGTGACCAAGCTGCTTTCCGATTACGGCTTCATCGAAGCCGATGGCCATGGCGTCTACTTTCACCGCAACAGCGTCGTGGGCGGCCACTTCGACCGTCTCCGCATCGGCAGCCGCGTTCGCTTCACCGAAGAAGACGGCGAGAAAGGTCCGCAGGCCAGCACCGTGAAACTGGTGCGGCCCGTGCGCCAGCGCAAGGAAGCTTCCGGAACGGGTATCGTGCGGCAAACCGCCTGACCCGGCAGGAGCCGGATTCAACTGTTCCTTAGGCTCATGCTCACCCTTGCTTCGGGTGAGCCATCGGCATATCCTTATCGAGGCCCTGATCGGCAACCTCGAAGGGAGTGAGCATGAGCACAAAAGGCAAATCGCGGCGGGCATTTCTGCTCCAGTCCGCCACCGGTCTCAGCGCGGCATGGGTGTCCGCGAATTACAACGGGATCCTCGCGGCGCAGAACCATGTGCAGAAGGCCGTGAAAGCAGGACAACTGCCCGCGCTCACCTTCTTCACCGCAGCGCAGGCCGCCGAAGTCGACGCCATCGTCGCCCAGATCATCCCCGCGGATGAGACCCCCGGCGCGAAGGAAGCCCGGTGCACGTATTTCATCGACAAGGCGCTTTCCGGCTTCGCCAGATCGAGCCAGGACGTTTACACGAAAGGTCTCGAGGATCTCGCCGCGAAAGCCGGCGGCAAATTCTCCGCGCTTCCGGGCGACCGGCAGATCGCCCTGCTCACCGAAATCGAAAAGACGCCTTTCTTCCGCGCCATCCGCACCCACACCGTGCTCGGCTTCTTCTCCCGCCCCATCCACGGCGGCAATTCCGACAGGATCGGCTGGAAGCTCATCGGCTACGACGATTCGCTCAACTTCAAACCTCCCTTCGGCTATTACGACGCCGAGTACATGAGGAACGCGAAGGCATAAGGAGAGACGGCGATGAAAAAGTATTCCCCCTCCACAGAAGTCGATTTCGTTGTCATCGGTTCCGGCGCCGCCGGCGGCATCATGGCGAAGGAACTCTCCGTCGCGGGATTCTCCGTCGTCGTTCTCGAGCAGGGAAGCTGGGGCTTCTACGGCCGCGAGAGCCAGTCGACCAAAGACGAGTGGCTCGCCCGCAACGCCGGCGACGAAGAGCGCCTCATGAGCGACCCCGAGCGCCAGCGCAACACCTACCGGCCCAATGACAAGGTTAAAGCGGTTCCCGGCAACCACAGCTACGGCTGCGTCATCGGCGGCGGCACCGTCACCTACGGCGGCAGCAACTGGCGCCATCTGCCCTACGAGTTCAACGAAGTCACTTCCGATCCCACCATCCCCTCCGGAACCGGCATGGCCGACTGGCCGATCACATACGACGAGATCGAGCCCTGGTACACCAAAGCCGAGTGGGAAGTCGGCGTCTCCGGCCAGCGCGTCAATTCACCGTTCTTCGCGCCGATGTCGAAAGACTATCCCGTGCCGGCGATGCCTCTCAAGAGTTCCGGCGCGCTCTTCCACAAGGCTGCCGCGAAACTCGGCCTTACTGTCGTTCCCGGCCCGCTTGCCATCATCAGCCAGCCCTATATGGAACGCGGCGGCTGCGTGAACTGCGGCATCTGCTCCGGCTTCAGCTGCCAGGTGAAAGCGCGTTCGAGCTCGGCCGTGACTTCTCTGCCCATCGCCGAGAAAACCGGTCGCTGCGAAATCCGCGTGAAGAGCTACGTGCGCGAAATCTCGACCGATGCGAGCGGCCGCGTCACGGGAGTTGTCTACTTCGACGCGCAGAAGCGCGAAATCCGCCAGAAGGCGAAAGCCGTGGTCCTCTCCGCCAATGCGGGCGAATCGGCTCGTCTGCTGCTGCTCTCGAAGTCCAGCCGCTTCCCCGACGGCCTCGCCAACTCGAGCGGTCTCGTGGGCCGCTACGTGATGTACGGCAACACCATCAGCGTCAACGCGCTGTTTGAGAATCCGCTGAACGAATACAAGGGCGTGATCTCGGGCGCGGGCATCCTCGATTACGTTCCCTCCGATCCGAAGCGCGGCTTCTACGGCGGCGGACGCATGACCGCGCGCGGCTATCTCACCCCGTTCGACATGGGTCTCAACGGCCTGTCCCCGG
>DASPQQ010000129.1:0-13534 GCA_035624885.1 Bryobacteraceae bacterium
AGGCCCGAGGCCGAAAACACATAAGGTGGCGTGCCGCCCGCGGCCGCGAAACCAGCCGAATAGGGAACCGTGGCGGCGCCCGCCGGAATCGATGTCGTCGTGAAGCCCAGAACGTTGATCGTCAGCTGAGCCGTCGCGGTCGTCTTGCCGTCGGTCACGCTGACCGTAGCCGAAGTGTTGCCGGGCTGCGAAACAGTTCCGCTCACCCCGCCATTCGAGGCGTTCAGCGTTACACCCGCCGGCAGCGATCCGCCGGAAATCGACCACGTGAGCGGCGGCGTTCCGCCCGTCGCCGTAAATCCGCCGGAGACCGTCCCGCCCGCGCCCGCGCCCAGCACCAGTGACGACGGGCTGATCGTCAGCGGGCTCGCCGGCGCCACTATCGTCAAACCGAGCGTTGTCTGCACTGTCTGGACCGATGTCGCATCCGTGGCCGTGACCGTCACGGTCACGCTCCCCGCCGTGCCCGGAGTTCCCGAAATGCTGCCCGATGACGAGGCGCCGAGTCCATTCGGCAAGCCGCCGACCGACCACGTCACCGTCCCCGATCCGCCCGTCGCAGCCAGGCTCACCGGTCCGTAGCTCTGGCCCACCGTCCCGTTCGGCAGGAAGGTCGTGGTGATGGCGAGCACGTTGTATACGGTTGTGCTCAGGCCCACTTGCGCGGGAGGCGAAACGCCGTCGGAAACCTGCACGGTAAAGCTGAACGCGCCGGCCGCGCTCGGGTTGCCCGTCAACGCACCCGCCGCGCTCAGCGCGACGCCGGGCGGCAGCGCTCCCGAAGCCACCGACCAGGCATAGGGACCGCCCGTTCCGCCCGTCGCTGTCAGCGATGCGGAATAAGCCTTGCCCGTGATGCCGTTGGGAATCGTCGTGGAACTGCCGATGGCGAGCGCTGCGTTGACCTGCAGGGAAAGCCCCTGCGTCTTCGTGTTGCCGGCCTGATCGGTGACCTGCGCCGTGAATGAGAACGGGCCGGAAACGTTCGGCGTGCCACTCAGCGTCCCCGAGGAACTCAGCGAAAGGCCGGATGGCAGGCTGCCTCCGCTGATCGACCACGTATAAGTGCCGGACCCGCCGGTGGCCGCAAGGCTCTGGGCGTAAGGCGCGCCGTCGATGGCATTCTTCAGGCTCGTTGTCTGAATCGTCAGCGGCGGATTGACCAGGATTCCGAGCGCCGCCTGCGCGCGGTTTCCAGCCTGGTCCGTCACCAGAACCGTGAATGCGGACGCCCCTGGAGATCCCGGCGTGCCGGTGATGGCGCCCGAACTGCTCAGCGACAGTCCGCCCGGCAGCGAACCCGCCGTCACGCTCCAGCTCAGCGTTCCCGAGCCGCCGCTCGCGCCCAGAGACTGGCTGTAACCCACGCCCTGCACCGCGGCCGGCAGGCTCGAAGTGGTCACCGTAAGTGCCGCATTCACCTGCAGGGTCAGCGCCTGCGTCGCGCTCGCATTGCGCTGGTCCGTCGCCTTGACGGTAAAGCTCGCCGAGCCCGCGGCAGCCGGGGTTCCCGCCAGCACGCCATTCGCGCTCAATCCCAGCCCGGCCGGCAGGCCGCCCGAGGAAATGCTCCACGTGAAAACGCCCGTCCCGCCCGTGGCGCCAAGCGCCGCGCTGTACGTGCTGCCCTGCGTCGCGGCCGGCAGCGAGGATGTCGTGATGGAGACGCCGGCATCCACCTTCAGGCTCAGCGCCCGGCTGGTCTGGTTGCCGGCCGAATCGGTCACCGTGACCGTGAACGCCGAGGTGCCCGTGGCTGTGGAGGTACCCGAAACGGAACCGCTGCTCGCCAGCGAAATGCCCGTGGGAAGGCTGCCGGCCGTGACGCTCCACGAATAGCCGCCCGCGCCGCCCGTGGCCGCGAGTTGAAGGCTGCAGGCAACGCCGTTCGCCACGTCGGGCAACGCCGTGGTCAGGATCGTCAGCGCGGAATCGATCAGGATCGACAGCGGCTGCGTCGCCTGGTCTCCGTTCGAATCGGTAACCCTCACCGTGAACGAAGAGGGCCCGACCCCACTCGGAGTGCCGCTGATTCCGCCGCCCGAGCTGAGGCTCAGACCGGCCGGCAAACCGCCCGACGAAATCGACCACACATTGCCGCCCGTCCCGCCCGTCGCGCCCAGCGACTGGCTGTAAGCCGATTGCTGCGCGCCGGCCGGGAGGGCGGTAGTCGCAATCGTCAGAGCCGGCAGCACGGAAAAACTCTGCGTCACCGGTGTGGCCGCCGCGTAACTCGAGTTCCCTCCCTGGCTCGCCGTAACCGAGCACGTGCCCGTGCCGGCGAGAGTCAGACTGGACCCCGCGATCGAACAAACGGTCGAAGGACCGGCCGAGTAGCTGACCGGCAGGCTGGATGACGCCGTCGCGTTCAGGCCCGGCGCCAGGCCGCCCAGCGCCGCGTTGCCGAGCGGGCCGAACGAAATCGTCTGCGCCGCGAGCGTCACGCTGAATGTCCGGGTCACGCTCGCCGCCGCCGCGTAGTTCGCGTTGCCGCCCTGGCTCGCCGTGACCGAGCACGGGCCCACGCCCACGATCGTGAGCGTCGAGCCGGAGACCGTGCAAGCCGCGGGCGGCCCGGCCGTATAGCTGACCGGAAGGCCCGACGACGCGGTCGCGGTCAGAGCCGGAGCCGTTCCGCCAAACGGCACATTGCTCAGTGCCGGGAACGTGATCGTCTGCGATGCCTGCGTCACGCTGAAGTTCCGGATCACGCTGGTTGCCGGCAGATAGTTCGTGTTGCCCGCCTGGCTGGCCGTCACCGAGCACGCGCCCACGCCCACGATCGTCAGCGTCGAACCGGAGACCGTGCAGACCGTCGAAGGCGAAGCCGAGTAACTCACCGTCAGTCCCGAAGACGCCGTCGCGTTCAGCACCGGCGCGGTTCCGCCAAAAGGAACATTGCTCAGCGCCGGGAAGGTGATCGTCTGCGGCGCCTGCGTCACCGTGAGCGTCTGAGTCACGCTCGCCGCCAGATAGTTCGTGTTGCCCGCCTGGCTCGCCGTGACCGAGCACGCGCCCAGGCCCACGATCGTCAGCGTCGAACCGGAGACCGTACAAACCGTCGAAGGCGAAGCCGAGTAACTCACCGTCAGTCCCGAAGACGCCGTCGCGTTCAGCGCCGGAGGTGTTGTGCCGAACGGAATGCTGTTCGGACTCAACGTAAACGAGATCGTCTGCGGCGACGCGTTCACGGTAAACGTAACCGGCGTCGCATCCATCTGGTTCACCGCGCCTGGAGCCTTCGCCACCACGAGGCCATAGCTCGTCGCAAGGCCGGCCGCGTTCACGTTGAAGTTGACGCTCGTCATCCCCGGAGTTGTGCCGCTCACACTCGACAGGCTGGCAAACGAAATCCCTTCGACCGCCGCCGAATACGCCAGACTCCCGCTCGACGTCGTCACCTGCACCGGAACGGGACCCGGCGCCGTCGACCCCGGCGTGTAGGAAGCGATCACGGGCTCGGGCGACAGTGTCAGCGTCGGCACCTCATGACTCGCGTCGTCCACCAGGAACTCGAACGAAACGTTCAGTGTTTGCCCGTTGGCATCGGTGACGCTGAGATTCAGCGGGAAAACACCGGCCGCGGCGGGAACACCGGTCACCGCTTCGAGCGTGCCCGAAACGTTCGGGCTCAGGCTCAGCCCCGGCACGAACCCCACTTGCGGCGCAACGGAATACGGAGGCACGCCGCCCGAGACGTCGAGACTCGTCGAATAGTAAGTCCCCACCGCGCCCGCCGGGCTCGCCAGTCTCGGCACCAACCGCGTGCCGCGTCCGGCCGACTGCTCGCCGGGCACATTCGAACTCCCGCTGATCGTGCTCACCGAAATCGCCAGCGGCGAGACATGCAGGCTGAACGGCACCGTCAGCGTCTGCGCCGGCGAACCGGAATCCGTCACGCTCAGCGAGAACGGATATGTGCCCGCCGTCGCCGGCATCCCCACCAGCGCGCTCGAGACCCCGTTCGACCCCGCCGCCAGCGCGACCGGCGGCCGAGCCGATCCCGCCGCCACGCTCCACGTGTACGGCGGCGTCCCGCCCTCGAGAATCGGATCGAGCAGCGCCGTATAAACTGCCCCCACCGACGCATCGTTCAGCTTCCACTGCGCCTTCGCATTGAGCGGAGCCACGCTGCCCTGGGGCGCGATCGTCAGGTACATCGCCGGCGCAATGAGCGACCCGATCGCCGCGTCCGTCACGGTTACGCTGATCGGGAACACGCCCGACATCGCCGGCGTCCCATGCAGCGATCCAGATGAATCGAGCGTCAGTCCGGCCGGCAGCGGAGTGAATGGTGAAACGCTGAACGCATACGGCGCCGCGCCGTTTGCCGCCTTCAACGTGAACTGATACGCCGAGCCCACCGTGGCCGCGGGCAATCCGCCCGGAATGGTGCGGTTGAGCGCCGGCGCCACGATCTGCAGCCCGGAGACCGTGTATTCCAACTGGCGCACCGCCACGTCCGCGGTGTTCGATGTATTCGTCGCCGCGACCGTGAACGTAAATGTTCCCGCCGCGGTCGTGGTCCCGGCAATCGCCGATCCGCTGACCGAAAGCCCGGGCGGCAGCGCGCCCGACGCGACCGACCACGTATACTGCCCCGATCCGCCCGCAACCGTCAGCGGAATATTGACGGCCGAGCCCAGTTGCAGGCTCACGTCGCCGTTGCTGACCGCCGTGCCCGCCGAATCCGTCGAATTCAGGCTGATGGTTCTGGTCAGCGTATTCGAAGCCGAATCCTTTACCGTGAGCTTTGCGGAATAGAAACCCGTGCTCAGATCGGCGCCGCTGATGAGTCCGCTCTGGCTGGCGCTCAAACCTTCCGGCAGCGTTTCGCCGAGCGGCCCTGCCGGCGCCAGCGAGAACGTATAGGGCGCCGTGCCGCCGGTCGCGGTCAGTTGCTGCGCGTAACTCGAATTCAGAATCGCCGTCTGCAGCGAGCCCGGCGCGAGGTTGAGCGGCGAGACGTTCAGGCTGAAAGTTCCGGTGATCTGCGCGCCAACCGAATCGGTCACCGTCAGCGAGAACGAATACTGCCCCACCGCCGAAGGCTGGCCAGCAATCACCGTCGCGCCCGGCGGCTGATCCGACGGCAGTGAACTGCCGGAGAGCAGCATCAGACCCGGCGGCAGACTCAATCCTTTCGGCACCGACCACGCATACGGCGCAACGCCGCCCGTCGGCTTCAGCGCCGCTTCGTAAGGCTGGTTCACCGTTGCGTCCGTCAGCACCGGCGCCGCCTCGCAGCTCAGAGGCGCTGCATTCGGCAGATGCACGGATAACGCAAACGGGAGCGAAAGCGGCGAGACGCCATCGGTCACCGTAATCAGCGGCGTGAACGTCGCGCTCGAATACGCAGGCGTTCCGCTGATCAGTCCGCTCGCAGACATCGTGAGCCCGTACGGCAACCCGTTCGGACAAGCCGCACCCGAGGGGCAAACCGGCGCGCTCCACGTCAGCGAAGACCCTCCTGCCGCGGCCATCTGGTAGCTGTACGGCACGCCCGCAATCGCCGCGGGCAGCGTGTGCGGGCTGGTGATCGCGAGGCTCGAAACCGTCAGGCTGAACGGAAACGAAGCGCTGCCCACAATCGTGTCCGCCACCGAATGCGCCGCGCGGCTGTCCGGCGCGCTGCGCTGCGCCGTGACCGTCAGGTTGAAGCTGCACGTCCCTGACGCGCCCGGCGTTCCGGAAAGCAGGCCACTCGCCGAGATCGAAAGCCCGCAAGGCAGCGCCGGGTTCGCGGACCACACCAGCCAGACCCCGGGATCGTTATCGAACGCGTAGAGCTGCTGCGAATACGGCACGCCCACCGGCGCGTTCGGCAGCGCGCTCGTCAGCGGCCCGGTGAATCCCGGCACCGTGATCGCGTACGTCTGCGTTCCCGTCAGTCCATTCGCATCCGTCGCCTGAATCGTGAATGAATAGTTCCCCTCGACCGACGGGTCGATGTCGAGCGTGTCCCCGCTGAGGTTCGGCTGCACCGTGTGCCTGTTGCCGGCGAGCAGCGTCACACCCGGAGGCAGCGTCCCGATTGCCGTGAACGTGTAAGGCGCGGTGCCGCCCGCTCCCGCCAGCGCGTACGCCACTACCTGCCCCAGGGGAAATACTCCCCCGCTCGCCGGGAGCTGGCTCACGATCGAGATTGCCGGAGCGACCGCTGTCGCCGCGCTGGCCTTTTTCGAGGCCGTCCCCTCCGCCGCTTTTCCGCTCCCCGCCAGCCCAAGACCGGCCACGGCGAGCAGCGCCCAAAAGCGGACTACGCGCACACTCCCCAATGCTCCGGTATCCTCCACAGTACCCAGTGGATTATACCGTTTGCGTGTTTCACCTCACAAACGCCAATGGTACGTCCATAACAGTACTGGTCTTGGCCCCGTGCTAAGCTTTCCCTAAGCTTCGCGTGCTGTGATGGACATTCTCCTCGCCTTCACTGGTCCCATAATTGCCTCCCTCGGCATGTCGATTGCCCTGATCCTGTTTCTCGCCCTCCTCCTCGGCGTCCTGACCGCCTCCGTTTTCGTCGGAATCTTCTACGCAGCGGACCGTCTCGGCAAAGCCGCCTCGCGCCGCTCCGAAGCCGGATCGTGACGCTTCGCGTCGCTCAAATGGGGCTCGTCGAATTCCGCCCCGCCCGCCTCCCCGAAGACCTTCGCGGTCTCGTCGCCTTCGACCGTAAAGTCTTTCCCTCCGACCACTTCCCCGCCTCCGAATGGCGCCGCTACGAATCCTGGTGGATGCTCCTCGACGGCCGCAAAATCGGCTGCTGCGCCTTCGAACCGCACGTCGATTTCACCGACGATCTTGACCCCGCCGAACCGAACCAGCCCCGTCGCAACTCGCTCTACATCGCCTCCACCGGAATTCTCCCGCGTTTCCAGGGCCAGGGTTTCGGACAACTCCTGAAAGCCTGGGAAATTGCCTGGGCGGCTCACAGCGGCTTCAACCGTATCGTCACGAACACTCGCCAGCGCAACGCCGCCATGATCGCCCTGAACCGGAAGTTTGGTTTCCGCGTCCTCCGCACCACCCCGCGGTACTATCGCAACCCTGTCGACGCCACCGTGGTCATGGAACTCCGGCTGCGAAAACGCGAAATATAATCTGCAGATGGCTTCCCGCACCCCGTGGGTTCTCTCCTTCGATGAAGGCACCACCAGCGCCCGCGCCGCCCTCTACAACGCGCGGGGCGAGCGCGTCGCCATGCACTCGGTCCACTTCGATTCCTCGTTCCCGCACCACGGCTGGGTCGAACAGGACGCGAACGCCATCTGGCGCGCCCAGCTCGAAGCTGCCCTTCGCACCATCGAAGCCGCGCAGGTTTCCCCCTCCGATATCGCCGCCTGCGGCATCACCAACCAGCGCGAAACCACCGTCGTCTGGGACCGCGCGACCGGCGAACCCGTCTCTCCCGCCATCGTCTGGCAATGCCGCCGCACCGCCGATTTCTGCCGTGAACTCGCCGCCTCCCGCCACAGCCGTCTGATCGAGGAAAAAACCGGCCTCGTCATCGACGCCTACTTCTCCGCCAGCAAGATCCGCTGGATTCTCCGGAACGTCCCCGGCGCCGCTGCCAGAGCCCGCAACGGCGAACTGCTCTTCGGCAACATCGACACCTGGCTCATCTGGAAACTCACCGGCGGCCGCGCTCACGTCACCGATCCGACCAACGCCTCCCGCACCATGCTCATGGATCTCGCGACCGGCGAATGGGACGATGAACTCCTTGCCATCTTCGAAATCCCGCGCGTCATGCTCCCGAAGATCGCGCCGTCCTCCGCGCGCGCCGGCGTGATCGACGCCAGTCTTCTCGGCGCCGAAATTCCCATCAGCGGCATCGCCGGAGATCAGCAGGCCGCGCTCGCCGGCCAGGCCTGCTTCCGCGCCGGCCTCTCGAAGAACACCTACGGCACTGGCTGCTTCGCCCTCACCCACACCGGCAGCCATCAGCCCCGCTCCACCCACCGCCTGCTCGGCACGCGAGCCGCCGGCATCGGCCCCGCCCCGCAATTCGCCGTCGAAGGCAGCGTCTTCGTCGCGGGAGCCGTCGTGCAGTGGCTGCGCGATCAGCTCGGCCTCATCCGCACCGCCGCCGAATCGGAAGCCATCGCCGCCAGCGTTCCCGATTCCCACGGCGTCTACGTCGTCCCCGCCTTCGTCGGACTCGGCGCGCCCCACTGGGCTTCCTCCGCGCGCGGCCTCATCTGCGGCCTCACCCGCGCGAGCGGCAAAGCCCACATCGTCCGCGCCGCGCTCGAAAGCATTGCCTACCAGAGCCGTGAACTGATCGACGCCATGGAAGCCGATTCGGGCGAGCCCATTTCCGAACTGCGCGTCGATGGCGGCGCCGCTGTCAACGATTTCCTGATGCAGTTCCAGGCCGATATCCTCGGCAAGCCCGTCGTCCGCCCGCGCGATGTCGAAACCACCGCTCTCGGCGCCGCTTACCTCGCCGGCATCGCCGAAGGCATCTGGTCCGGCCCCGAGGAAGTCGAAAACTTCTGGCAGGTGGAGCGCCGCTTCGAACCGCAAATGAGCGCCTCCGCGAGAGAAAGTCTCATGGACGGCTGGCGCGCCGCCGTCGCCCGCGCCGTCCCGGAAACTTCACATTGACTTCTAACGCCTTGACTTACAATGAGAACTGACCGATGCGAACTCTCTTTCTGAATCCGCCGTCTTTCGAAGGTTTCGACGGTGGTGCAAGTTCCCGCTGGCCGGCCTCCCGCGAGATCGAGTCGTACTGGTATCCCGTCTGGCTCTGCTATCCGGCAGGCATGCTGCCCGACAGCAAAGTCGTCGACGCCCCGCCGCAGAAAGTCTCCATCGAAAAAACCGTGGAAATGGCGAAGGAATTCGACCTGGTCGTGCTCTTCACCTCCACGCCCGGCTTCGAAATCGACTGCAAAATCTCGGCCATGATGAAGCAGTCGAACCCGAAGCTCCAGGTCTGCTTCGTCGGCCCTCCGGTCACCGTGGAGCCGGAAAAATGTCTCAATACCGGGCCCTCCATCGACTTCGTCATCCGCCGCGAATTCGACTATCAGATCGTCGACTACGCCAAAGGCAAGTCCATCGAAGAGATCCCCGGCGCGAGCTACCGCAAGGACGGCAAAGTCGTCCACAACCCCGAAGCGCCCATGATCGAGAATCTCGACGCGCTCCCGTGGGTCACCAAAGTCTACAAACGCGATCTCGACATCCGGAACTACAACGTTCCCTTTCTGCTCAACCCGTTCCTCTCGATGTACACCTCGCGCGGCTGCCCGGCCATGTGCACCTTCTGCCTCTGGCCCCAGACCCACTCCGGCCATCGCTGGCGCCTGCGCTCGACCGACGACATTGTCGCCGAAGTCAAATACGCGCTCGAAGCCTTCCCCGACCTCAAGGAAATCTTTTTCGACGACGATACCTTCAACTACCGCAAGGACCGCACCCTCGAAATCTGCGCCAAACTGAAGCCGCTCAACTTCACCTGGTCCTGCACCTCGCGCGTCACCACCGATTTCGAAACTCTCAAGGCCATGAAGGAAGCCGGCTGCCGCCTGCTCATCGTCGGCTACGAATCGGGCGACGCCCAGATCCTCAAGAACATCAAGAAGGGCGCGACCATCGACATGGCCGAGCGCTTCACCGCCAACTGCAAGAAACTCGGCCTCGTCATCCACGGCGACTTTATCGTCGGCCTGCCCGGCGAAACCCGCGAAACCATCCGCAAAACCATCGATTTCGCGAAAAAACTCGACAACGAAACCATCCAGGTCTCGATCGCCCACCCCTATCCCGGCACCGAGTTTTACAGCTACGCCGAGAAGAACAATCTCATCTCCATCGGCAACATCGTCGATGAACGCGGCAACCAGCTCCCCAAAGTCGTCTACGAAAATCTTGACGAAGCCGAACTGATGGACTGGGTCGAGCGCTTCTACAGCGAATACTACTTCCGCCCGCGCGTGATCCTGCGCATCATCAGCAAGGCGATTTTCAATTCGCACGATCGCAAACGGCTGATCAAGGAAGCGAAGGAATACATGGCGCTGCGCACGCGCCGCCGCAAGTTCATCTCGGAGCAACGGCAGCAGCACGAATCGCGCGCTGCCGTGTCGGCGAATGCCGGCGACTGAAATGAGGAAAACCGGGACTGACTCGCTTTTCGCGCCGGAATCGCCGAATCTGACCATCCAGTTCAGCGCGAAAAGCGTTGTCTGTCCCGGCTTTCCGGACCGCGTTCGCAGCGAAAAACCACCCAGTCGGGTTCTCACGCAGTACACGCGGCTTTAGCCGCGTCTGCTCATGCGATAAGAAATCATCCCTTGTCAGACACCTCCCGTCTCGCTAAAATCCGCCTCTTCACAGTCCTGACCGTCGTGAGCAACGTCGCGGGCAACACCGCGCTCACGCGCGGCATGCAGCTGTTGGGAGATCCCGGCAATTCTCCTCTGGCGCTCATCGGCGCACTCTTTCATCCCTGGGTCGCAATCGGTGTCGTCCTCCTGATCCTCTGGACCCTCGCCCACATGGCGCTGCTCGGCTGGGCCGACCTCAGCTACGTCATGCCCGTCACCGCCATCAGCTACGTCGTCACGGCGTTCTCATCAAAATTCCTGCTCGGCGAAGAAGTTTCCTCCATGCGCTGGATCGGTATCGTTCTGATCACCGCCGGAGTCACGCTCGTCGGCCATACCGAGACGACCACAGGTCACCAATGAAGTGGGTATTGGTTCTCATCCTCGTCGCCGCCACGACCGTCGGTGACGTCCTGCGCTCCATGGGCATGCGCAGCAATCCCATCAACAAGCTCCACATCACCATCTCCACCTGTTCGATGGCCGTCTCGTTCTTCACCTTCATGCGCCTCGTCGCCATCGTGCCCATGAGTTTCGCCGTGCCGATGTCGGCCGCGTGCTTCATCCCGGAAACCCTGCTGGCCCGCATGCTGCTCGGCGAACACGTCGACTGGCGCCGCTGGGTCGGCGTCTGCCTTATCCTCGTTGGAGTCGTCTTCATTACCCAGTGATCTTCGGAATCCTCGTCTTCTGCGGCATCACGTATCACCTGCTCGCCATCGCAGGCGCGCTGCTGTTCGGCCGCAAACAAACCATCCCCGATTACCACCCGCCCGTTTCCATCCTCAAGCCCGTGCGCGGCCGCGACCCGCTCTTCTACGAAGCCATCCGTTCCCACGCCGTCCAGCAATATCCCGAATTCGAGCTGATCTTCGGCACAGCCGACCCCGACGATCCGGCGCTCCTCGACATCGAACGCCTCCGCGCCGAATTCCCGTCTCTTTCGATCCGCGTCCTCAACACCGCCAACGACGCACCCAACGGCAAAGTCGGCTCGCTCGAAATTCTCTCCGCTGCCGCGAAATACGAAACCCTTCTCGTGAACGACGGCGACATCCTCGTCCCGCCCGATTACCTCAAACGCGTCATCGGCCTTCTCGCCAGTGAGAAAGTCGGCCTCGTGACGTGCCTCTACCACGGCCGCGGCAACTCCGTCGCCTCGAAAACCGAAGCCCTCGGCATCGCGACGGAATTCCAGCCGAGCGTGCTCGTCGCGCGTCTGGTCTCGAACAGCGCCTTCGCGCTCGGCTCAACAATGGCGTTTCGCAAAAAGAGCCTTGACTCGATCGGAGGCTTCGCCTCGATCCGCGATTATCTCGCCGACGATTATCAGCTCGGCGCCCGCATCGGCAACGTCGCGCTCGCCGACGTCGTCGTCGAAACCAGCCTCGGAGCCGGTACCTGGCGCGATGTTTGGAAGCATCAGGTCCGCTGGTCGAGAACCATCCGGGTCTCAAGACCCGCAGGCTACTTCGGCTACGTCGTGACGCAGCTCACGTTCTGGAGCCTCATCGCCGCCATAGCCGGAGAACCCGAATGGGCCTTCTTCGGCCTGGTCACACGCCTCATCACCGCCGGCTTCTACACCCGCCGCGCCCTGCTCCCGTTCGTCCCCTTCCGCGACCTCTTCGGGATGGCCGTCTGGGCCGCCGGCATGACGGGAAACACCGTGGAATGGCGAGGCATCAGACTCAAACTGACGCGGGACGGAAAGCTGAAGTAAGCTGCGGCGTTCGCGATAACCTGAAGAAAGGAGCTCAGATCATGGCAAACAGTCTCGACTGGTCGCGATGCCCCGCCGTGGAGAGCATCCCCGGCAAGGTGAGCGGCGCATGGGTGTTTCGCGGCACGCGCGTTCCCGTGTCCGCGATTTTCGAGAACCTGAAAACGTCTTCTATCGAAGAGGTGCTCGAGAATTTCCACGTCACTCGCGAGCAGGTACAGTGCGTCCTCGACTTCGCCGCCAGGAGCGCACAACCAGTCGAACACCTGCGGGCTGGATGAGAATCATTCTCGATGAGAGCGTCCCGCAAAAACTGCGGCTGTTGATCGAAGGCCACACGGTTGTGACCGTGGCGTTTCAGGGCTGGTCAGGGCTGAAGAACGGCGAACTGTTGACGGCGGCGGAACAAGCAGGCTTCGAGTTGCTCATCACCGCCGATCAGGAGATCAGCTACCAGCAGAACCTCAAGGGCCGAAAGATGGCTCTGATGGTGCTGAGCACGAACAACTGGGACTACATCAAAGCGGCTTTAGCCCGCATCATCGCCGCGATCGCCGGCGTGGAGCCGGGCAGCTACGCCGAGATCGAAATACCGGAAGTGGAGTGAGCTTGCCTGCCCGTGTTTCCTGCGGCGCGAAGCGCCGCGCGATTCGTGCGCGGGTCAGACTAGCAGGTGAAAGAGGCCCGTTTCCAAATCCTGAACGAGCGTACCCTCTGCAGTTTGCGCGATGAATTGAACAGCTGGGCTTGCCTTTGGGCTCGTGGCTATCTTTGCGACGAAATATGCGGCAGCGCCGAGGCCGAGGAGGGAGAGGAAGGCACCCCACCCGTCATCGGATCGTGAGCGAGACATAACATTCTCAGTCTATCGCGTTTTCCCGGCGTGCCACTTCCCTGCCCCGCGCAGTTTCCGATAATCCTGCGTTATGTAAAGGGGCGGCCCTCAGAGCCCCAAGCGGTCGAGCAGTGGCTTTTCATATACGTCGTCTTCGTCCGGATAGCGCAGCCGGTTCTCAAATCTGCCGGTTTCCTTCGCCAAGGCCCAGATCAGGCTTTCGCCAGCGGGGGCAGTGTCTGGCATGCGGGTGAACACTTCATCTGAAAAGGCTTCTTCCGCGTCGATAACGCCCCATCCTCTCGAGCGAAACATAGACAGCACGTCTCCCAGAAAAATAGAATTCAACAGATTGTAGTGGACTAAGATCGTGTGCGGTACGCTGCGTCCCAGCACGTCGCGGGAGAGTTGGTCGTAAAACTGCGCGCGATCCCAGATATGAGCGAGGTAGGGCTGCCGGTAGCGCGAAACTTCAAACCCGGGCTGCGCCTCAATGCGTGCGCGTAGCCGTTGGTCGTAATACCAGTCCGATGTGTCGAGAGTAACTGAGCCGTTGTGATAGTGATGTTGGGCGAGGAACGAACGGAAGCGATCGCGAACTTCGCGGGTCCGGCCCTCTTTGAGCGCGGGGAA
>DASPQQ010000130.1:0-4953 GCA_035624885.1 Bryobacteraceae bacterium
ACGGATCATTTCTGGTGCGGCGCGCGGGACCAGGGCGACGTTTGGTTCATCAAGCGGCCCATGGCTAACCTCGAACACCCGACCATGAAGCCCGTCGAACTGGTCGAGCGGGCACTGCGCAACAGCAGCAAGACGCGGGACACGATTCTCGATGTCTTCGGCGGGTCCGGTACGACGCTGATCGCGTGCGAGAAGTCGCGGCGGCAGGCGCGGCTGATTGAGTTGGAGCCGAGGTACTGCGATGTGATCGTCCGGCGCTGGCAGGAATACACCGGCGAATCGGCGCGGCATGCAGTGTCCGGCCATTCTTTCGGCGAGTTGGCCTCCGCCTGCGCGCCAGCAGCCTGATTCACGATCAAAGGAGTTCTTCAAAATGGATTTCAAACCGTTCTTACATCTGGTGCCCTACGTGGCCGCCAGCTTCGTGTTCTTCCTCGCCTTCTGGGGCATGATCGATATGCTGTCGGCCATCACGTCCCACTTCCAGGACTGGTTGCGCGCGAAGCGCAACATCAACACTGAAGTTCCCGCGCTCACCGCTTCGGTTAAGGAACTGCGTGACCGGCAGACCCGGCTCGAAAGGGAGATGGAGAAGGTGAAGGCAGAAAGGCCGCGATGAACGATTCCGCTGTGCAAGTGCTCGTGCAGGTCGTGGTGCCCGCGGTCGCGCTTGCTTCAGGGCTGATCGCCACGTACGTGAGCTTGCAGAACCGGGCTTTGCTGGCTGAGGTGCGGAAGGAAATCGCGGAGCTGGAGAACCGGATAATCACGAGGATCAACGGTACCTACGTCCGCGCGGGAGAGTGTCACCTGCGCGAAGAACTGGTGCATGAAAGGATCAGCGCGCTGGTGGCTGGAATTCACAAAGCGGAACCGCCGCCGGATCGTTGAAACCCGGCGGCGGCTTGGTGGAGGCGGGTAGGCGGTTTCTACTTGACGATTTTGTAGAGCCGGTCGCCAGCCTCGGTCTTCGAGGACTCGATCTTGACGCCCTGCTTCTTACCGGCGATGGAGATGAACCCGCGGACGCTGTGTGCCTGCCAGTCGGTGGCGGTCATGATCTCGGCGAGGGTTGCGCCCTTGGCCCGTCCGATCAGGGCCAGAATCTTCGCGCCCTTACTTTCGGGGCGCGGCGTGCTGGCTTCCTTCGCGCGGGCGGGCTTTGCCGTCTTCTTTGTGGCTTTGGCTTCCTTCTTCGGTGCAGCGGCCTTCTTCGGGGCTGCTGCCTTGGCTTTGGCACCCTTGGCGCTCTTCTGGCCCTTGGGCGCGCCCTTCTTATGGCTGGCACCCTTCTTCAAGGGGGCCTTCTCCGGCGCGACGTGCGCGCCCTGTTCCGCAACGGCGGCGGTTTCTGTGGTTTCGGTGGTGTTCATTTGGCTTTAATCCTTTTCGCTCAGTAGCTTGCGGGGTCTCCGCGCACCACGATTCATCACTCTGCTTGGCCCGGAAGGCAAGAGAATTCTTCAGGGAAAAATGGGCGTCTCTCTCAGGGCTTACGCACGGATGCGCGGATGCAGCCTGACCGCCGTCCAGAAGGCCATCTCCAGCAAGCGGATTACGCCGCTCCCGGACGGGACCATCGATCCTGAGCGCGCCAACCAGGACTGGGCGAAGAATACCTTCGCCGGGCAGACGATCCATAAGGCGAGCGCGCCCGCGTCCGACCGGCTTCCTCCGGTGCAGGAGTCCGTGGCCGGATCGGGAGATCCCGTTACCGCTTACCTGCGCGCGCGGGCGGTGAAGGAAAGCTTCGCGGCGCGAACCGCCCAACTGGATTATGAGGAGCGCGCAGGGAAACTCATCCCAGCGGCACGTGCGGCCGAGTACGCCGCGACCTTCTCCGCAATCGTCAAGGACGGCCTGATGGCGATACCGGATCGCCTGTCGCCAATGCTGGCGGCGGTGGATGACGAGAAAGCTATCCACCGCATGTTGGTCGCCGAGGTTTCGGCGGCGCTGCGGAAGGTGAGCAAGGCAGTCGCGGACGCGGGTTTGTAAGATGCAACCGTTCTCCATCCATGAAGTCGGTGCAGCGGCGATGCTGCCGCCACGAGACATCCTCGTCTCGCAGTGGGCCGACGAAAACCGCGTTCTCACCGGAGGCGCGTCAGCGGAACGAGGCCAGTGGCGCACCCGGCATTACCAGCGGGAGCCGATGGATGTGCTCAGTCCCGGCCATCCCTGCCGCCAGGTCGTGCTGCTGTCGGCGGCGCAGATGATGAAGACCGAAGTTCTGCTGAACTTTCTCGGCTTCATCGCCGACGTCGATCCCGGCCCGGTGCTGGTCGTGGAGCCGCGCACCGAAGACGCGAAGGCGCTGTCGAAGGACCGCGTCGCGCCCATGTTCAGGAGCACGCCGTCCCTGCACGGGAAGATCGCAGCGGTCAAGTCGCGGGACTCCAACAACACCACGCTGCACAAGGTCTTCGTCAATGGCGCGGGTCACATCACGTTCACCGGAGCCATCTCGCCGTCCGGTCTTGCGATGCGGCCGATCCGTTATGCCCTGCTCGATGAGGTGGACCGTTATCCCGCGAGTGCCGGGACGGAAGGCGATCCGGTCTCGCTCGCCATCCAGCGCACTGCGGAATTCCAGCACAACCGAAAGATCGTCATGGCGTCCACGCCCACGATCAAGGGCGTCAGCCGGATCGAGCAGGCGTGGCTCGAAAGCGACCAGCGCGATTTCTTCGTGCCGTGTCCGAAGTGCGGACACTACCAGGTGCTCGTGCTCGGAGACGGGACGGGACCCGGGCTGGTTTGGCCCGAGGAGGCACCGGAGGATGCGATGTATCGCTGCGCGGGATGCCGCGAGTTGATTCCGCATCATCAGAAAGCCTGGATGGTCGAGCGCGGTGAGTATCGCGCTCAGAACCCTTCGTCGCCGATTCCGGGGTTCCGCATCTCGCAGTTGATCTCGCTAAAGCGGGCGTGGGGTTCGATTGCCACCGAGTTCATCGCGGCAAAGAAGTCGCCCGAGACGCTCAAGGCGTTCATGAACACGGTGCTGGCGGAACTGTGGGAGGAGAACCATGAGGTGCCGACCGACGCTCGCGCGTTGTGGAATCGATGCGAGCCGTTCGAAGCGGAGGCGCCCGCGGGCGTCGCTCTGATCACTGCAGGCGTCGACGTTCAGGCCGACCGTATCGAAGTGGAGATTGTCGGCTGGGGCCGCGACGAAGAGTCCTGGTCGATAGCGCATCATGTGATCCCTGGCGATGTGATGCGCAACGAGGTGTGGGACCAACTCGAAGGGTTGCTTCTTGCCGAGCACCTGCACGACTCCGGTCAGGCCCTGCGAATTGCCGCTGCGTGCATCGATTGCGGGTTCAAAGATGCGACCGTCCTGCGGTTCACGCGCGACCGTTACGCGCGCCGCGTGTACGCGGTGAAGGGACGTGCGGGCGAATCGCCGATCTGGCCTCGTAAGCCGAGCCGGAAGAACCAGACGCCGTTCTTCATGGTCGGCGTGGATGCGGCGAAGACGGCGCTCTACGACCGACTGAAGATCAGGGATGTTGGGCCGGGTTACTGCCATTTCCCGATGGGCCGCGACCAGGAGTACTTCGACCAGCTCACTGCCGAGCGAAAGTTCACCCGGTATCACAACGGCTACCCGAAGCAGGAGTGGCGGAAGCCTCCGGCAGCGCGGAACGAGGCGCTCGACTGCCGGGTGTACGCCTATGCGGCTTTGCACGCGCTCTATGCAAGCGGTCTGAAGCTGACTCTCCACTGCGACCGGTTCGCGAGGATGGTCGGCGCGCGGCGAAAGGGAGCGCAGACGATTCCACCGGTGGCGGCCGTCGCCGAGCCCGCACCGCCCGTACCGCCTGAATCCGAGGTGCGCATTCCTTCTCCCTTCGAGCGAGCCGAGCAATGGATACCGCGCCGCAACTGGTTTGGGGACAGATGACATGGCTCTGACGATTCAGCAGTTGCAGTCGAATCTGGATGCGGTCAACCAGGCCCTCGGGAATCCCACGTTGCGTGTGCGGTTCCCCGATGGGCGTGAGGTGACGTACCGCTCCGTGGACGAACTTCGTAAAGCGAAAGCAGAGATCGAAGAAGACATCCGGCAGGCCAGCGGGCAGACCGGGAGCCGCGTCACACTCGCGCAGCACAAACGCGGAGACGGTCCAACTGGCCCGTCGCTTTACGACCGCTGGTGAAGAATCCCCCACGCTGAATGAACTTTCTCGACAAAGCCATCGGCCTCGTCGCGCCACAACGCGCGCTTCAACGGGTACGGAATCGTGTCGCGCTGGAACTGACCCAGGACTATCTGGATCGGCACGCACAGCGATTCCGTTACGACGGCGCAACTGCAGGGCGTCGCGCTTATGGCTGGTACGCCGCCTCGACGGACGCCAACGTCGAGTTGATGGGGTCGCTGATTTGGCTCCGCAACCGGAGCCGCGATCTGATCCGCAACAACCCGTATGCGGCCCGCGCGATTGAAGAGTTGGCCGGTAATGTGGTCGGCACCGGCATCGTTCCGAAGGCGAAGACCGGCAATGCCGCCATCGACAAGATCATAGACGCCGAGTGGCCTTTCTTCGCGGATGCCTGCGACACGCCGCAGCGCCTGGACTTCTATGGGATGCAAACGCTGGCGGTTCGAACAATGGCGGAGAGCGGCGAAGCGCTCGTGCGGTTCCGCCCGCGTCTGGCCTCCTCTAATCTGCGCGTTCCTCTTCAGCTTCAAATGCTGGAGGCAGATTTCTTAGACCAGTCCCGAACGATGGGGCTGGTCAACGGCCACGTGATGGAAGGCGTGCAGTTCGACGAACTCGGCCGCCGCGCCGCCTACTGGCTTTTCAGTTATCACCCGGGGGGCGTTCTGATCCTTAACCCGCGCGGCGGAATCATCAGCCAGCCCGTGCCGGCCGATCAGATCATGCACGTCTATCGCGTGCTTCGGCCCGGTCAGGTTCGGGGCGTGCCGTGGCTCTC
>DASPQQ010000131.1:0-2195 GCA_035624885.1 Bryobacteraceae bacterium
AAGCCAGGCTGCACCCAGTCGGCGACGCGGATTCTCGTCTCGGGACCGGGCGCCGGCGGAGCGGCCAGCAGCGTCGAAGCCGCGAACAACAGTGCC
This sequence comes from Bryobacteraceae bacterium, assembly GCA_035624885.1. Taxonomy (GTDB): domain Bacteria; phylum Acidobacteriota; class Terriglobia; order Bryobacterales; family Bryobacteraceae; genus BOG-234. Next base: position 97 of record DASPQQ010000131.1, read on the forward strand.
CAGCGGGCGCGCATGTCCCGATTCTACGCCGGCTGGAGCGCGAGCGGAACCAGCTCCGCCATGGTCTTCACGTAGTGGATCGCGATATCGCCGATCTGTTCGGCCTTGAGGTCTTCCCGCACGTTCGGCTCATTCTCGGCGGGCAGGATGATCTCCTTCACGCCGCTGCGCCGCGCCGCGAGCACCTTCTCCTTCACGCCGCCGATCGGCAGCACCTGGCCGGTGAGCGTGATTTCTCCCGTCATCGCCAGATTCTCCTTCACCGCGCGGCCCGTGAGCGTCGAAAGCAGCGCCGTCGCCATGGTCACGCCTGCCGAAGGACCGTCCTTCGGAATCGCCCCCGCCGGCACGTGCACATGGATGTCGCTGGACTTGAAGACCTCCGGGTCGATCCCGTACGCATCGGCATTGCTGCGCACCCAGGTGAGCGCCGCCTGCACCGATTCCTGCATCACCGCGCCGAGCTGGCCCGTCATGATGAGGCCTTTGCTCCCGCCCGGCATGCGCCCGGCTTCGATGAACAGCACATCGCCGCCCACCGGCGTCCACGCCAGGCCCACGGCAACCCCGGGACGGCGCGTCCGCTCCGCAGTCTCGGCATCCGGCCGGAAACGCGGCGGACCGAGCGATTCTTCGACAAACGCCGCCGTGACCTCCGCCACCGGTTCCCTGCCCTCGGCATAACGCCGCGCCATCTTGCGGCACACCGTGCCGATTTCCCGCTCGAGATTCCGCACGCCGGCTTCGCGCGTGTAGCGCCGCACGATGAAGCGCACCGCATCGTCGAGGAACGTGACCGGCTGCGCGCCCTCGAGCCCGTTCTCCGCGATCTGCCGCGGAATCAGATAACGGAAGGCGATGATGACTTTTTCCTGCTCCGTGTAGCCCTGCAGCTCGATCACTTCCATGCGGTCGCGCAGCGCTTCGGGAATCGTGTCCAGCACGTTCGCGGTGGTAATGAACAGCACGCGCGAGAGATCGAACGGGACATCCAGATAGTTGTCGCGGAACGTCGCGTTCTGCTCGGGGTCGAGCACCTCGAGCAGAGCCGAAGACGGATCGCCGCGGAAGTCGCGTCCCAGCTTGTCCACTTCGTCGAGAATCATCACCGGATCGTTCGCGCCCGCGCGCCGGATCGCCTGGATCACCTGGCCCGGCATCGACCCGATGTAGGTGCGCCGGTGGCCGCGAATCTCGGCTTCATCGTGCATGCCGCCGAGCGAGATGCGCTGGAATTTGCGGCCCAGCGAACGCGCGATGGAACGGCCCAGCGACGTTTTCCCCACACCCGGCGGTCCGACAAAGCAGAGGATCGGCCCCTTGAGCTTCGGCTTGAGCTGCATCACCGCGAGGAAATCGAGAATCCGGTTCTTCACCTTTTCGAGGTCGTAGTGATCCTGGTCGAGGGTTTCGGCTGCGCGCTGCACGTTGACCGCCGTGCCGCAGGACGTGCTCCACGGCATCGCCAGCAGCCATTCGAGATACGTGCGCGAAACCGTATGTTCGGGCGAGGCCGGGTTCATGCGCGCGAAACGGCCCAGCTCCTTGTTCGCCTCTTCGCGCACGGCGTCCGGCATGCCGGCCTTTTCGATCTTTTCGCGCAGCTGCGCCACTTCCTGCTCGCGGTCGTCGCCTTCGCCGAGTTCCTTCTGGATCGCCTTGAGCTGCTCGCGCAGATAAAACTCGCGCTGGCTCTGCGAAAGCTGTCCCTGCACCTGGGACTGAATCTTCTCGCGAAGCTGCACCAGCTCGATCTCACGCGCCAGCTGCTCATTGATGAACTGCAGCCGGACGCGCGCATCGTTCTGCTCGAGCACCGCCTGGCGCTCGATGTGGCTCAGCCCGGGCAGCGTGCCCGCGATGAAATCGGCCAGCCGCCCCACTTCATGAATGTTGGGAGCGGCGGTCGAGAGCTCGTCCGAAAGACTCGGGGTAGCGGCCACAATCTGGTTGAATTCACCGAGAACGTTCTGCCGCAGCGCCGTCAGCTCCGGATTCATCTCCGGCTCGACTTCGGGAATCCGCTCGATCGACGCGCGCAGAAACGGCTCGGTCGCAACCCAGTCCTTCACCCTCATCCGCGAAATGCCTTCGCAGAA
>DASPQQ010000132.1:0-5696 GCA_035624885.1 Bryobacteraceae bacterium
TCGTGATGTACTTCCCGCTGCTGCTTCTGCACCAGGGCAACATCAATATCGGCGGCATGGGGTTCGGCGATAAAGCCCTTCCCGCGCCGCAGGCCGGCCTGATGGCATCGCTCGCGCAGGGTATCGTCGGCGGAGACATGGCCTGGCCTCTCATTGCCGCAGGCATCCTGATGGGGATCGCTCTCGTCATGATCGGCGCGCGCAGCCCCATGCTGGTGGCCATCGGGATGTATCTGCCGGTCGGCACGACCTTCGCGATCTTCGTCGGCGGCATCGTCCGCTGGATCAGCGACCGTATCGCCGAAAAGCGTGGCTACAATGAGGCGCAGAAGACCCGCATCGAAAGCGTCGGCGTTCTCGCCGCATCCGGCATGATCGCCGGAGAAGCTCTCACAGGACTCGTCACCGCGGGCTTCAACCTGGTCAAGGGAAAAGTCCCCGCGGTCTTCGATTCGCCGTCGTACATAGCCGGCATCGTCGTGCTGGCTGCCCTGGGTTATGTACTGATCCAGGTGCCGCTCTCCAACGCCGGCAACCCCGAAGATCCCGCCCCACCCGCAGTCATCGTCTAAGCCGCGTTTTCTTTCCTTTCGGGGACAGGCAACACAACCTCGAAATTCAAAGCGACAAAATCCTGCTCCGCCCACTAATCAAACGTGGGCCGCATCGCGAGAGTCGTCATCCCCGGGATTCCCCACCACATCACCCAACGCGGCAACCATCGCGAGAACGTTTTCTTCACCGATGCGGATCGCAGTCTTTACCTGAGCATCCTCGCCGCGCATGCACGGCAGTACGGCGCGAGGATTCTGGGCTTCTGTCTGATGTCCAATCATGTGCACCTCGTCGCCGTGCCGGAAGCCGAAGACTCACTGGCGAAAGCGTTCGGCCGTACTCACAACGACTATGCTCGCTGGTTGCATGTTCGGCAAGGGCGCGGCGGGCATCTCTGGCAGAACCGGTTCTTCTCCTGCCCACTGGACGCCGGCCACTGTTGGGCGGCACTGCGCTACGTCGAGGTCAATCCGGTACGCGCGGGGCTGACGGCGGTGGCGGAGGAGTGGGCGTGGTCGAGCGCGCGGGCCCACGTCACGGGCGTCGATCCGCATGGCCTGATCGATCTGAAGCAGTGGTCCGCGTGCTGGACCCCGGAGGTGTGGCGGGACGTGCTGGTGAGTGGCGTGGAGGAAGGCGCGATGGCGGACCGGTTACGGCAGGCCACGCGTACCGGACGTCCGCTCGGGGCTGAAGGATTCGCCGATTCGTTGGAGCGCGTGCTTGGCAGATCGGTAGCTCCACAGAAGCGTGGGCCAAAGCCGCGGTTGAGCGCGAGCGGGTTCGGAGAGTGAACAGGTCGCTTTCGAGGTTGCGTAGCCTGTCCCCGAAACTCCCAGGTTTAGGTTTCCAGGTTTCAGGTTTCAGGTTTCGAGGTTCGAGGTTTCGGGGACAGGCTACGCAACCTCAAATTCAAAGCGACAAATCCCGCTCCGCATCCCCGGATCAGCGCCCGCGCGATAACCCGACCTATCGCCAGCGTTTCAAGCGGCCTCGCAGGCAGGGCGTGCGCGCCGCCGCACCCCCTGCCTGCGAGGCCGCACCCTCAGAACTGCTTCCTGACCTCCCCGTAAGCCCAATCAAGCCAGGGCAACAGAATCTCAATATCGCTCGTTTCCACAGTCGCCCCACCCCAGATCCGCAGCCCCGCCGGAGCATCGCGATACGCCCCGATATCATACGCCGCCTTCTCTTTCTCAAGCGGCGACACAATCGATTTCGCATGCTTCGCCTGATCATCGGCCGAGAGCGCCACCCACGCCGGATCCACCACCTTCAGACAAATCGACGTACTCGAACGAAACGCCGCGTCTTCCGCCAGAAAACCGGCCCACGAAGACCCGGCCACCCACTTCTCGATCGCCGCAAGGTTCGCCCGCGACCGCGCAATCAACGCGGGAAGCCCACCAATCGACTCCGCCCACCGCAAACCATCGAGAGCGTCCTCCACGGCGATCATCGAAGGCGTATTGATGGTCTCGCCGGCGAAAATCCCTTCGATCAACTTCCCGCCCTTGGTCAACTGGAAAATCTTCGGCAGCGGACGCGGCGCCGTGAACGTCTGCAACCGCTCCACCGCACGCGGGCTGAGCACGATCATGCCGTGCGCCCCTTCCCCGCCGAGCACTTTCTGCCAACTCCACGTCACAACATCGAGCTTTTCCCACGGGATCTCCATCGCGAAAACCGCCGAAGTGGCGTCGCAGATGGCGAGCCCTTCGCGGTCCGCCGCGATCCAGTCGCCATTCGGCACCCGAACACCCGACGTCGTCCCGTTCCACGTAAACACCACGTCGCGCGACCAGTCGGCCTGGCTGAGATCCGGCAGCTTGCCGTAGTCCGCTTTGAAAACGCGCAGGTCCGCCAGTTTCAGTTGGCTCTTGCAGTCACCGGCCCAGCCGCTGCCGAAACTCTCCCACGCAAATACGTCCACGCCGCGGGCGCCCAGCAGCGACCACAGCGCCATCTCGAGCGCGCCCGTGTCGGATGCCGGCACGATGCCGAGCAGATAATTGCCGGGTATCCCGAGGACCTTCCGGCTGCGATCAATCACCTCGGCGAGCTTTGCTTTGCCGATTTTCGAACGATGCGAACGTCCGATGGCGGCGTCCTTCAGGGCATCGAGACTCCAGCCGGGCCGCTTCGCGCAAGGGCCGGATGAAAAACAGGGATTCACTGGTAACGTGGCAGGTTTCATCAATTCTCTCTTTGGTTGTCGGCGACCCGCCTCGAAAAAGAACCGGGTCTACCTCCATTGTCGCAACTGCACGATGTACCTGCGGCTTCAGCCGCGGCTCTTCTGTTGCAACCCGGAAGCCGCGCCTGAAGAGACTGTGTGAGAACTGCGCTTAGGGCGTTTGCTCCTGAGTAGCCACTGAGGAAAACCGGGACAGACTCCTTTTTCGCGTTACGAAACTTCTGCGTGAGAGCCGGGACGGCGCGAAAAAGGTTGTCTGTCCGGGTTTTCCGGACCACGCTCGCAGCCGAATACCCGTGAACCGGAGTTCTCACACAGACTCTGAAGGCGCGTTTCTTCGTCGCGCCACCCGTAACCCGATCGAAAACTGAATCCAATCGTATATTGGTCTGCGGGATGCCTATCCAGCTCTCAAGAGCCGAAGCTCTGCACCTGATCGTCTCAGGCGGTAACTGGCACCGCGCCGTCACCATCCTGACGCGCCTCGATCCTTCCGTCGCCGCCGACGCCTTCCTCGAACTCCCCAACAACGAACAGCAGGAGCTGTTCCGCCGTCTCCCCGTCGATTTCGCCGCGAAGCTCGCGCCCATCATCCCCTGGTACGACACCTTCGTTCTCCTCCACGCCCTCCCGCGCGAGAACATGATCGCCGTCCTCAACCAGATGAACCCCGCCGAGCGCCTCAACTTCTTCGACCAGCTCCCCGAAGAACGCTGGCAGCAGATGATGAGCGAACTCTCGGGGCAACTCGCCGAGGAAGCCATTGAAGCCCGCGTCGCGCCCCGGCCCATCATCATCGAAGCCCGCCAGGTCGAGAAAACGTTCACGCGCCCCGACGGCCCTCCCATCCAGGTGATCGCGCCAACTTCGCTCTCGGTCGAACCCGGCGCCATCATCGCGCTTCTCGGACCCTCCGGCTCCGGCAAATCCACCCTCCTCCGCATCCTCACCGGCCTCGCCAGACCGTCCGCCGGCGAAGTCCTCTGGCATGGCAAAGCGCTCCAGGGAGCCAGCCCCAACGCGGCCATCGTCTTCCAGAGTTTCGCCCTTTTCCCCTGGCTCACCGTCATCGAAAACGTCGAAGTTCCGCTGCTCGCCCGCGGCATGGAGCACGAGGAGCGTCACCAGCGCGCGCTCGCCGTGCTCGCCTCCGTCGGTCTCAAAGGCTTCGAATCCGCATACCCCAAGGAACTCTCCGGCGGCATGCGCCAGCGCGTCGGCTTCGCGCGCGCCCTCGCCGTCCAGCCCGAAGTCCTCTTCATGGATGAACCGTTCTCCGCGCTCGACGTCCTCACCGCCGAAAACCTGCGCGGCGAACTTCTCGAACTCTGGCTGGGCAAAAAGATCCCCACGAAGAGCATCTTCCTCGTCACCCACAACATCGAGGAAGCTGTCCTCCTCGCCGACCGCATCATCGTTCTCGGCCGCAATCCCGCCCGCATCCGCGCCGATTTCCGCGTGCCGCTCGAGCACCCGCGCGACCGCACTTCCTCCGAGTTCCTCCTCTACGTCGACTACATCTACAAGCTGATGACGCAGCCGCAGCTCGAAGCCGAGCCGCCCGCGCCCGACCGCGAAGCCAAACCGCAGTACCGCATGCTGCCCCACGCGCGCCAGGGTTCCATCGCCGGGCTCGTCGAACTCCTCAACGATCGCGGCGGCAAGGAAGACCTCTACCGCATCGCCGAAGAACTCCTGCTCGAAATCGACGATCTCCTGCCCATTGTCGAAGCCGCCGCCCTGCTCGATTTCGCCCGCTCCGAAAAAGGCGACACCGAACTCACTCCCTCCGGCAAAGCCTTCGCCGAAGCCGATATCTCGACGCGCAAAGCTCTCTTCCGCGAAGCCGCCCTCGCCCACGTCACCCTCCTGCAGCGCATGCACAGCGCCCTGCAGGGCAAGTCCGACCACACCATGCCGCTCGATTTCTTCCGCGACCTCCTCGCCGAACACTTCTCCGACGAAGAAGTGGAAAAGCAGATCGACACCGCCCTCAACTGGGGCCGCTACGGCGATCTCTTCACCTACGATTCGGAAACCGATCGTCTCTCCCTCAACCCCATTACGGTGCACTGATGGCCGGCCGCGACGCAAGAACCTCCTCGTCCTTCCTGACCGATATCCCCGTCGCCCTCGGCGGTTTCGCCCTCTTCTACGGCCTGCTCTCGCTTGCGCACTACTGGACCGCGCCCGTCCGCGCCCAGACCCAGATCGATCTCAGCCCGTGGGCCCTGCCGCTCTACTCGCTCTTTTCCGTCGCGCGCATCGCCGCCGCCTATCTGCTGAGCCTCGCCTTCAGCTTTGCCTACGGCTATCTCGCGTCCCACAACGCGAAAGCCGAGCGGCTCATGATTCCGCTCCTCGACACCCTGCAGTCCATCCCCGTGCTCTGCTTCCTGCCCGGCGTCATGATCTCGATGGTGGCTCTGTTTCCCACCACGCAGTTCGGCCTCGAACTCGGTTCCATCCTGCTCATCTTCACCGGCCAGGTCTGGAACATGGCGTTCAGCGTCTATTCGTCGCTCAAAAACATCCCGCGCGAAATGGTCGAAGCGGCCAACCTCTATCGGCTGAGCTGGTGGCAGCGCTTCACGCAGCTCGAACTCCCCAACGCCGCCATCGGTCTCATCTGGAACTCCATGATGTCGGTGGCGGGCGGCTGGTTCGCGCTCATGGTCTGCGAGATGTTCACTCTCGGCGACCGCGATCTGCGCCTCCCCGGCCTCGGTTCCTACCTGCAATCCGCATCCAACGCCGGCTCCATGCGCGCCATCCTCTGGGGCCTTTTCGCCATGATCGCCGTCATCGTTCTCCTCGATCAGGTCGTCTGGCGGCCCATCATCGCGTGGGGTGAAAAATTCAAATTCGAACAGGTCGAAGCCGCGGATGTTCCCGAATCGCCCGTACTCGACTTCCTGCGCCGTTCCCGCCTGCTCTCCCGGGT
>DASPQQ010000133.1:0-5650 GCA_035624885.1 Bryobacteraceae bacterium
TCGTGCCGGTGCCGGCTGAGTTGCTGATGGTTGCGGTGAAGGAAACCTGCTGGCCGGAGGTCGAGGGATTCTGCGAACTCACGAGCGACAGCGTGGTCGTCTGAATGATCGTGGTGACGTCGGTCCCGGTGTCATTGCTCGTGTTCACTTCGCCGCCGCCCGAAACGGCCACGGAGTTTGTGACCGACAGCGGCGCGTTGCTGGCCACCGAGACGGTGAGGGTAATCGCCGGGTAGCTTGTTCCGGCGGCCAGAACGTCACTCCGCGAACAGCTCAGTGAGCTCAGGGTACACGTCCAGCCGCTGCCGGAGATCGCGGTAGCCGTCAGTCCCGCTGGCAGAGTATCGGCTACCATTACGGGGGCAGTCGTGGAGACGCTTCCGGAGTTGGTGACAGTCAGCGTGTAAGTGTCGGCGGCATCGCCCTCGGTGAAACTCCCGGTGTGGCTGCTGCTGACCGTCATATCGGGATAGAGGCCAACGCCGAGGAGGAAGTAGACATCGTTGTTGCCGCTCGATGCGGCGGCGGCATCGGTGCGGCCATCCCTGTTGAAATCCGCGATCGCCGCCGCCCACGGCGCGTTCCCTACCGCCAGATTCCCTCCGGAAGTGAAGGTTCCCGTACCGCTGCCGGTGAGGATGGTATAGGTGCCGTTGGAAGTGGTCGTTCCTTTGTTGATCACCAGCAGGTCCGGTATCCCGTCGCCGTTAAAGTCACCGGTCCCGATGTAGTGCGGGCTGATGCCGGCCGTGAAAGCGGTGCGCGTGGGGAAGGTTCCGGGCGCGCTCGATTTGTTGAGCAGGATGCTCACGTCGGCGCCCGAACTCAGGTTATTTGCGACTGCGAGATCGGGATAACCGTCGCCGTTGAGGTCAGTCGCTGCCACCCAGTACGGCTGCGTCCCTGCCGAATAGGTGACACCGGTCTGGAACGTTCCGTTGCCGTTGCCCAGCAGGATGGTTACGGTGGCGCTGCCGCTGTTCGTCGCGACGATGTCCGCCAATCCGTCCACGTTGAAATCCGCCACGGCGACCGAAGTGGGTGAGTTCCCGACGGTGATCGTGGAAGTTGTGGGGAAGCTGCCGTCGCCATGGCCCAGAAGAACCGTGAGGGTTCCGTCGGTGACGTTGCTGACCACGAGATCGGCAATGCCATCGCCGTTGAAGTCAGCAGCCGCGATGCCCTGCGGATTGTTTCCGGTCGAATAGGTTCCGAAGATGGAGAAGCTTCCTGTCCCGTTACCCAGCAGGACCGTGACCTCAGCCGCATTGGCGTTGGTCACGACGAGGTCGGTGTTGCCGTCTCCATTGACGTCCACGGCGGCGATACCGAAGGGCTGCGAGTTTGCCCCGATGCTCGTGCCCGCTGAGAAACCACCGTTGCCATTCCCGAGGAAAACCATGACGGCGCTGCCGGCGTTGTCCGCCACTGCAATGTCGGCAATGCCGTCATTATTGAAATCCGCCGTGACAACGCCGTGCGGAGTCGCGCCAGCCGCGGCGCTGCCGTTCGCCGCCAGACCGTTCTGCGGCAGTGCCGCGACGGTCTGCGAGACAGCCGGAGAAAGACCCGGGTTATCGTTCGCGTCGCCCGAATAGCGGGCGGTCAGCGGATAAGTGCCGGTCGGCAGGAGGTCCGTGGTCATGGACGCCTGGCCGGCGCTCACGCTCCGGATTCCGACGATCGACTGCCCGGCGTAAAACGTAACCGTGCCGGTTGCAGTGGACGGAGTGAGGGTTGCGGTGAGCGTGATGCTCTGGCTGAGATACGACGCCGTGTTGGAACTGGCCAGCGTGACACTGCTCGAGACCAGAGCATGCGCCCGTTCCATCTGCGAAGTGAGCACCTGGGGTTTAATGACCCCGTCGGCGGTAATGTTGCCGCTCGCCGTGCCGGTTTCGACATGCGCCGAAGCCGCAACCGCCGGGAAGACGGAGAGGACGCCGCTGAGATCGGCAGCGGCAATATCGGTCAGCCCATCGCCATTGAAATCTCCCGCGGCAAGCAATTGAGCCGCGCCGGACGCGGCAATTGCCGCGGCAGCCTGGAACGTGCCATCCCCTGCTCCGGCAAAAACCTGAAGTTCGGAGCCGATCTGGACCAGCAGATCGAGATGAGTGCTTCCGGTGACGTGTCCCGCCGTGAACGATGTCGCGTTGCTGACAGAAGCTCCGCCGGTGAAAGCGCCGGAACCGTTGTTGAGCAGCACGTCCACTGTATGGGAGACCTCGCTCAGGACTGCGAGATCCGTTGCGCCATCTTCATTAAAGTCGCCGGCGAGGATTTGAGAAGGCCCGTTGTCCACCGTGATCGTGCTCGCGGCGCGGAAGTTGCCCGTTCCATCGCCGAGAAGAACTGAAAGCGTATTGCTGGCGAAGCCGGTGAGAGCGAGGTCGGCGAAACCATCGCCATTCAGGTCCGCGGCAACGATGCCGTGGGGCGCAATGTTGGTGCCGACCACGATCGGTCCACCGAAGGATCCGTCGGCCCGTCCGGGCAGGATCGCGACCGTGTGTTCGGTTTCATTGGCGATGGCAAGATCCGGCACGCCATCATTATTAAAATCCGCGAACGCCATGCCGGATGGGTGCCCGCCGGACTGATAAGTCGCGGTATTGGAATAAGATCCGCTGCCATTGTTCAGGTAGATCGCAACCGATCCGGTGGCGTTCGCCACGGCAATATCATTGGCCCCGTCGCCATTGAAATCAGCGACGATGATGGCCGTTGGCTGCGCGATACCCGGGAAAACTGCAGCCGAAGCAGAGCCCGGAAGCAGGACGCTGACAGTGCCCTGACCCGCGGTCGCGATCAACCCATGCGCGGCCATGACGGCCGGCTGAATCCCGAGCGCATAGCTTGCCGGCGCGGCGAATCGAGCCGCCGGAGCGGCCGGCACTGAGATCTGGAGACCGGGCGCGACGGCTGCGCCGCTCCCGCGCTGCACAGCGGAGATGGTATGGAGGCCGGGCGTGAGCGATCTGGCGTTGAAGAGGGCGTTGCCGGAGGTATCGGCGGTCGCGGCGCCGAGCGGCGTCACGCCATCGAAGAACTCCACGTTTGTTCCCGGAGCGGCTCCGGTAACGGTTATCTGGCTGGCAGGCGCCGGCGCCCACGACAGGGACGCTTCAGCGCCCTGAAGAACAACAGGTGCCAGGGCCAAAAGCAACGTTAGCTTCACTTCGTCCTCCGTGAGCCCCCTCGTCGCAGGGCTCTGTTCAGTCGCTTCAGAAAGACTCTTCGGCGCAGTACTGGATATTTCTAGAAAACTTCGCTGGAGTGGACCGGGTGCTGGTACTCCCTCCGCCAAAATCTCTGGAATCGTTCGAATCCCAGGTCGATAAGCCTTTTGGAAGTGATAGAACAATGAATATGAAGGTCACTGATTCCAATCCGCTCGCACTGCCTGCAGTGCGGCCGGGATCCGCTCCCGCCAGGCCGGCTCAGACCGAGCCCGCCGCAAAGCCGGGAGCACAGACCGAAGTCAGTCTCTCTGCCGCCAGCCAGTCCGTGTACGGCAGCCGCAGCGAGCGCGTCGCCGCATTGAAACAGGCGGTCGAAAACGGCTCCTACAAACCCAACAGCCAGTTGACGAGCGAAAAGCTCGTCAGCGGCGCACTGTCGCGGCCGGAGTAATCTCCGCCGGCGTCGGATGGCGGGTGCTGGAGATCGGCCGGCGGCGCCGATCCCTGCCCGCCGAGCCCACGCAGAAGCTCCTCTAAATAAGACCCTCCCGCGGGCCGCGGCGATGAGCCGGGCGCCATCATTCCCTGCAGCAACTGCTGCGCAGCGGCCGTCGAAACACTCCCCGGCCGGGTTCCCGGAATCGGGCTGATGCCCGAAATCGGGCGCACCCCTTCAATCGGAGCAATCGCCTTCGGCAGAATCGACGGATCGAACGGAATCAGTCCCGGCGGCGGAATGTCGTCCTTTTTTTCTTCCTTGTCTTCAGGAGGAGCGCTGTCATCAGGCGCAGGCTCCCCGTCCGGAACAGCCTCTTCCGCGGGCGGAGGAGTCAGAGTCAGCGGGATATGCGATGGCTCCGGCAACGCGAAAAAACTCCCATCGGATGCCGGCTGTCCGGACTGACGCTGGACGGCCGCGCGCTGGCGCTCGACCGAGGCCTGCATCCGTGAGGCAGATTCCACTTGTCTCATCACCGAGCGCTGCATTCGCTCCGCCAGTGTCGGCGGAGCGGGGGCCGGATCGCCCGCCGTTTGGGCCTCGGCTGGTGCCTGAGAATAGCCGCTCAGGGGCAGAAGGAATGCCACGAAAGTAGTGGAAATTAATAGTTGTTTTATCGGTCCCATTTCAAAGAAATCCTCTAACGCGAGTGGTCACCGCCGATGTGTGTAACTGAGGGCAGCGGCACAAAAAGACCCCTACTATGCAAGCCAACCCAATCACGAGCTTGAGCAACGGTTTCGAAAACCTGGACTCGCAGCCAAAGCCGGAGCAGGCAGGTCTTCCTGCCTTTCTGAAAGCCCTTTCCGTGGCACGCGGGCTCAACCAGCTCATCCCGGAGCACCACTTCGCCGTGCTCAGAGACCCGCGCACCGGAACCGTTGTCATCGCCATTCGCTACCGCAGCACCGGTGAACTGATCGATGTCCGCCAGCCCGATGCCATGCTCGATATGCTCGAGCACCTGCCAGGCTGCTGGACGGGGATTGAGGAATAACCACACATGATCGGAAGCGCCTACCTCGAAAGCCGGATCCTCTCTGCCGATCCCATCGAACTGGTCAACATCCTTTACGAACACGCCATCCTCTATACCGCGCAGGCCCGCGAAGCGCTCGCGAAACGCGATATCCAGGGCCGCAGCGCGAAGATCGGACGCGTGATTTCCATCCTCGGGGAACTGGACAGTTCGTTGAACCATTCGGCCGGCGGCGATATTTCGGCGAATCTGGCGCGCCTCTATCAGTACATGCGCGAGCGCCTTCTTGCCGCCAATCTGAAGCAGCAGGATGAGCCCCTCGATGAAGTGGAAAGGCTTCTGACTACTCTTGCGGAAGCGTGGCATGGTGTGGCCAAAGCCCGTCGCTCGACGGCATCGAATCCCGCGCCCGAGAGACCGGCGGACCTTGCGGCATCGTTTGCTCCCGACCGGCCCGTCTGGGGAAAAAGCGCCTGGCAGATGACCCCGGCCGGACCTGGCCAGGCGTGGACCGCCTGAAGCCTTACTTCGAATCAAGGCCCCTGGACACCAGGGATGCAATCCCGAGTCCGCCGCTGTGCGCCATGGCCTGAGCAAAGCTCTCTTCCGCGTACTCCATGGCGGAGGATGCGGATTCATCTTCACCCGTGCCCAGCCAGCCGCCTTCGGCGTCGTGCATGGACTTCATCATTTGTCCGATCAGCAGCGCCTCAAACTGCTGGGCGGCATCACGGACTTTTTCGGGAGTGTCTTTCGGCGGAGCCGCGATTCCCTGCTGAGATACGCCGGAAACAGTCAGGTCAGCCATAACCTAGATCACATCCAGTTCTGCTTCAAGAGCGCCCGCAGCCTTGAGATTCTGCAGGATCGAAATAATGTCGCGGGGCGTTGAGCCGATCGACGTCAGCGCCTGAACCAGCTCTTCCACCGTCGCCCCATCCTTCAGCATCAGGTTCTTCGCCGCGTCCTGGCTCACCGAGAGATTGA
>DASPQQ010000134.1:0-17619 GCA_035624885.1 Bryobacteraceae bacterium
CCCTGCTGATTGCCCTGCTGGCCGCCGCGCTGGCCGGCCGCCGCGCGTCCCAGCTGCTCGAGTTCGCGCCGCACACGCTCGGTGTCATTCAGGGCCTGCCGCATCGCGACCTCAGCCTTGTCTTCCTTGTTGCCGTTTGCGCCCGCGCTCTGGGTGCCCGAAGCGTCCTCGCGCAGGGCTTCGAGTTCATCGCGAAGCTGATCGAGCGCCCGCGTGACCGGGGCCTCGCGCAGGATCGCATACTGCCCCATCCCCTGCTCGAGCGCGTTCTGGGTCACTTCCATGCGCGTGCCGATCTCGGCCTGCTGCGTGCGTCCCATCGTGTCGCGGAGCCCCCGCGCAATCTGCGGCTGCGTGGAGTTGAGATCGCGCGCCGTCTGCTGCATTTCCTTCTGGAGCTGGTTGTACTCGTCGAGCAGCTTCTGCTTGTCCTTTACGAGCTGATCCGCCGCGGCCTGCGAGCCCTGGCCGCGCCCGAAGGTCTGCTTCAGCTTGTCTTCAAACGCATGCTGCTGATTCGCCAGCCGATCGGCCTCATCCGCCATCTGGCTGAGCTCCGAACCGTTCTGCTGGTGGCGCAGCGATTCAAGCGTCTGGCCCGCCTGTTTCAGCCGTTCCGCCGCGGCCTGCGCTTCATTCTGCGCCTGCCCAGTCTGTCCACCCTGGCCATTGCGCGCCGAAGCGGAATTGCTCATATCGCGCGTGGCCTGTTCGAGCTGCTGGATGGCGCGCTGCAGCTGCTCGTTGGTGAACTGCTGCTGGCGTCCCTGGAGCCCGGCCTGCTGCCGCTGCTGTTGCTGCTGGCCAGTCTGCTGCTGGCCATTCTGCTGCTGCTGATTGCGGGCCGACTGCGGCTGTCCGTTCTGCGGACTCGACGACGAGGAGGAGGATGACGAAGACGAGCTCGAACTCTGCCCGCCCTGCCCGCTCTGGCTGCTCGAACTATTCGAGGCGCTCTGCTGGTTCTGCTGGCCCTGCTGGTTCTGATCGCCGCGCTGCAGCTGTTCCATCTGCCGCTTCAGCTCTTCGGCTTCGCGCCGCAGCATTTCCTGTTCCCAGCGCTGCTGCGCGAGCTGTTGCGCGTTCTGCTGCTGCTGCGCCAGTTCCTGCTGGCGCCGCGCCAGTTCTTCCAGCTTCTTCAGCGCATCATCGATCTGCTGCTGTTTCTGCTCGGCCGCCGAACTCGCATTGGTCTCGTACTGGTTCTTGTCCTTGTCGAGCTCGAGATCGAAGAGGTTCGCCAGATCGCGTCCGGCCCCGCCGCCACCGCCGCCGCCACCACCGCCGCGGCTCACCTGGACCTGAATCTGCCGGAAGGTCGATTCCGCGCGCAGCAGATGCTGCAGCGCCTGCTGTTCGGGCGTCAGCGCATCCTGGAACTGCAAACCCTTGAGCTTGTCGGACGCCGGCGACATCGCCGCCACCGCCAGTTCCATTTCCTTCACGAACTGCGTGAAAGCCGCGCCGCTGCCATCGAGTTGCCGCGCCTTGGTGCGGTTGGCGAGCGACTGCGCCTGATCCCGCAGCTTGGCCTGCACTTCCGAGAGATACTTGCCGTTTTCCGCCGCCGAAACCTTCGCCTTCGGGTCCGCCTTCAACTGGTTGAACGTGGCCGCGATGATTTCCTTTTCGCGTTCGGAAATCTGCTGGTCCTGCTGATCCATTCCGCCGCCGCCACCGCCGCCGCCGGCTTCCTGCGACTGCGAATATTCGAATTCGAACGGCACGGCTTCGATGAAGAACATGTCAGTCTTCGTCGTGTTCTTCCCGTCCCTCGCGGTCGCGTAGATGCTGACGATATCGCCGGGTACGGCCTTGAATTCTTCCATCGAAAGCAGCGTGGAACCCTCCACGTGCTTCGCGCCCTTCTCCTTCAGCATCGAAACCGTCTTCTCCGGGCCGCCGTTCACGGAATAGTGCAGGTCGAATTCATCGAGAGGATACTCATCTTCCGCTGAAAGCGCCACGCTGACTTCTTCAATCGGGCTCACCTTCTGGTCGCGGCCGGGCTTCGTGATGTGCACCACCGGAGCCCCCACCTTGCGCGCTTCGATGAAGTAATCGTCGGTCAGCCGGACCGAATCGCCGTGGTCGAGCGTCGCCACGTGATAGGAGCCGTCCTTCGCGATCGGCACCATCGCCGTGAGCCGGTTCCCGCCTGCCGAAGTCAGATCGATCGGCTTGCCGTCTTCCAGCGCCAGTTGTCCGTTGGCGAGCGGTTTGTCGGTGATGACCTCGACCCTGGCCATCGTCCCTTCGACAGCCCGCAGATCGCCGCCCGGATCTTCCGTCAGCGCCGCCATCCCGGTCCAGGCCGGGAAGGTGTAGGTGACACGGATGTTCTTCACCGAGGGCAGATCGACCGTGTGGATTTTGAACGTATCGGACTTCAGCCCGCCCGCCACCACGTAATACTGCAGATCTTCCGGAATCGAAGGCAGCAGGAACGCAAAGCCCGGTCCGCCGGGCTCGGGCTGCATGGGCGCTTCTTCCCACTTGCTGCCGCTTGCATACTGCACGAAGATGCTGGCCTTGCCGGTCAGAAACCCGCTGAGCTTCGCGCTCACGATCACATCGGTCTTGCGCCGGATGGTCTTCGATCCCGGCTGCACCGAAATGCTGTAAAACGACTTCGAATTCTGATCCTTCGAATAGCTGCCCCAGAGCAGCGCCGTGCCGTAGCCAAACACGCCGGGGCCCCAGAACATCAGCCAGACCAGCACGCCCGCCGCCGCGGCCGCAATGGAACCGAAGGTCAGCAGACGCTTCTGCGGCACCACCTGCTCCGGCTCCGCCCCGCGCGCCACATTCAGCGCGTCCTCGGCCAGCAGCGGCAGGAACGGATCATTGGCGTTGGTCTGGGAACGTTCGGTGAAAGTCAGAAGGCGCTGGTCGAATCCCGGATGCGAATGCTCCACTTCCTGCGCCGCCTTGCGCCGGTTCATGCGCAGCAACGGCACAATCAGGCCCGCCGCGATGGCCGCGCCAATCCCGAGGAACAGCACGAACCGCCCTGCAATCAGACCACCCGGCGCAAACGTGAACAGCATCAGCGCCCCGACAATCAAGACCGTGAGCACCAGCGCGGCTGCGCAGACTGCCGCGGCGCCCCGGGTCCAGGTAAACAGCCGGAGACGCCGCTCCAGCCGGTCCAGATATTGAGCAAGGCTTTCGAGTGGATTCACGCCAACTCCTTATTACCCGTGTCTCGTCCGGCATCTTCGATGTGCCGGTTCCCAAGTAACGATTCCGCTACAGCCAGTATTGCAAGGGCCGCCAGCACCCACCACCAGAGTTCCGCGTTCTCGTCCCGCGTCGAGGCGCCGGCCGCCGCCCCGGAGGCCGACGAAGCCTTCCCGGAGCCGATCCCCGTATTTTTCCATAGTTCGACCGTCTCCGGCGGTATCACCGAAAAGTCGGACTCCCTCCGGTCGGCGTTCACCGCCGCCAGCTCTTCCCGCCCGTTGGCGCGCCGGATGTCGAAGAACCCTTCCGAGGGGAAACGGAATGTCTGCGCCTTCGACGATTCGGCGAGCGACAGCAGCCGTTTATCCCCCGGCCCCATCACCTCCACCTGAACGTTCTTTTCCTTCGCGGTGCGCAGATCGGCGAACGAATCCACCTTGTAATTGCCCGGCGCGGTCCCGATCCCGCCCATCTCATGCGTGAGCTGATCGAGGAACGGCAGCCAGACCGGCTGAATGGGCAGGTTGTTCGAAATGTTGTCGAAGGTCGAGGCGAACACAATCGCGTGCCCTTCGCCCACCGTGCGGTCGATCAGCAGCGGCGTGCCGTCGGAAAGCTTCGCCGCCACCCGGAGATCCGGCGCCGATTGCGGCAGCTGAATCCGCGCCGCCTGGAAGAAATCGACCCCGCCCCAGTTCTGCGCCTTCGCAAATGCGGGATACGACGCATCCGTGAACGCCGCCGTCAGGATGGCCTCATGATCGGGCGTAATCGTATGCAGCGTCAGCATTTGCAGATCGGCGACAGGCAGATGCCGGCCCAGCGGCGCATTCTTTCCGAGCGTCATCAGCACAGAACCGCCATCCTGCACGTACTTCGCCAGTCTTTCGCCGAAGACCTGCGCCGTCGGACCCGGGTCCGAGAGAATGATGAACGCGTACTTCGCGAGATCGAGCGTGCCCGTCTGCGAAGCCGCCACCGATTGCAGCGTGAAGGCCGGTTCCGAGGACGATTCGAGCGCGGTCTTCACATACAGGGTGCTCGCCGTTTCGCCATCGGCGTGCACCAGAAGTGCCGGCTTCGGATCGGCCCTTTCCACCGAAAACAGCCAGTGGTCGTCCTGCGGGAATGCGTCGGCGCTGTCGATCCGCATCTCGCACCGCGTCATCCCGTAAGGCGCATCGAGCGTCAGGAATTCGACCGTGGCGCGCCCATTGGCTGGAACTTTGACTTCCTTCGTCTCGAGCGCCTTGCCATTGGCGACGAGCGTCACCTTGCGCGTGGCTTCGGGCGTATTGAAACCTGCAATGGTCGCGACCGTCCGCACCTTCTTCGTATCGAAGACGCGCCGCGGCGCATCCACGTTCTCCACGGTCCAGTTGGGAGGCGGAGCGGCCGTTGTGGCCGCATGCACTTCGAGTTTGATCCGGTCATCCAGCTTCAGATCCGAAAACGCCGGCGGCATGGCCGATTTCTGCAGATCCGTAAACACATGCGCCTCGATCTGCGTCTTCATGCTTTCCGAAGTCGAACGCAGCACCCGCGCCAGATCGGCATAAGCATTGGCTTCATCGCCCGCTTCGAGCCCGTTGACGGCCGCGCGCAGAGCCTGCTTGTCCGTGACCATCTCGGTCAGCAGGCGCGCCGGCCCGCCGATCGCAATCACCTGCCCGCGATCGTCCGCCCGCATGGCATTGATCTGATCGAGCGCGGCCTGTTTCGCCGTGGCAAACCGGTCGCCCTGCCGCATGCTGAACGAGTTGTCGATGGCGAAGATCATCGTCCGCCCGCCCGCCGGATTGACCATCGCAGAGGAATGCACGTAGGGCCGCGCAAACGCCAGCACCAGCAGCGCAACGAACGCGCAGCGCAGGGCAAACAGCAGCAGATACTTCAGCCGCCGGTGTTTGATCGAGCTCTGCGTGCGCCGCTCGAAGAACATGAGCGAGCTGAAGGGAATCGGCGTCTGCTTGTATTGCCTGAGCAGATGCACGTAAACCGGCAGTCCGACCGCCGCGATCCCGGCCAGAAACCAGGGTGAAAGCAGACCCACTTACTTACCGTCTCCTCTGGCGCAGAAAAAGATAATTGCGCAGGGCATCGTCGAGCGGCTTCGACGTGTTCATGAACACGTACTCGAGCCCCGACGCGGCCGCCTTATCCGCCAGCGTCTTCATATGCTGGTCGATCTTTGCCTTGTATTCGTGCCTCGCGTAGTCGGGCGAGACTTCGAGCGCCGTCGCCGTTTCCACGTCCTCGAGCAGAACCGGATCCCGGAAGCGCGGCGCGATTTCCTGCGGATCGAGAATATGGAACAGCACCACCTCGTTGCCGCGGAACCGCAGCGGCTCGCACGCCTGCACGATCTTTTCCGGCTGCTCATAGAAATCCGAGATCACCACCACGATGCCGCGCCGCCTCAGGAACTGCTGGAAGTGAATGAAGGGTTTGGTGAAGTCGGTCCGGGCCTTGCCTTCCGCCTGTTCGATGGCGTGCAGAATCCGGTGCAGCTGCCCCTGCCGGGTGGAAGGCGCAATGTAGTTGGAAACATCCTCGTCGAACACGATCAGCCCCGTCGCATCCCGCTGCTGCGACGAGAGATGCGCGAGCGAGGCGGCGACAAATCGCGCATAATCGATCTTGCGCAGCCTCCCCGTCCGGTGCGGCACGGATCCGAACGTCATGGATGCGCTGGCATCCAGCAGCAACAGCAGCTGCATGTTCGTCTCGCCTTTGAACCTCTTTAAAAAGAGACGTTCCGTACGGGCGTATACGTTCCAGTCCACGTGACGCAGATCGTCGCCCGGCACATACTGGGCGTATTCGGCGAACTCCTGGCTGAATCCGAATTTGGGTGAACGGTGCAGCCCCGCGACAAACCCGTCCACCACCGTCTTCGCCACCAGATCGAGAGAAGAAAGCGATGCCAGGACCGCGGGGTCAAGAAAACGCTGGAGCATGATGTACCGCTTGCGGAAGGGCTAGTCGCGCGGAGCCGGTCTCGCTTCGAGCACCTGCTTCAGGATGTCATCCGCCGACAGCCGCTCCGATTCCGCATGGAAATTCAGCAGAATGCGGTGCCGCAGGATCGGAATGTACAGCGCGCGGATGTCGTCGAAGCTGACGTGCACTCGTCCTTTCATCAAAGCCCGCGCCTTGGAGGCCAGCACGAGGAACTGCGCGGCGCGCACGCTCGCCCCGTAATTGACATATTTCTTCACCACCTCGGGCGCCTGCGGATCGCGTACGCGCGTCGACCGCACCAGATCGATCGCATGCTTCGCCACCGTTTCGCCGATCGGCGTCATGCGGACGAGCTGCTGGAAGTCGAGCATTTCCGCCGCGTTCGTCACCGTCTCGGCCTTCGCGATATGCGTGGTCGTGGTCAGATCGATGACCGAGAGCTCCTGATCGGCCGTCAGATAATCCAGCATGATGTTGAACAGGAAGCGGTCGAGCTGCGCTTCGGGCAGCGGATAGGTGCCTTCGAGTTCGATCGGGTTCTGCGTGGCGAGCACGAAGAACGGCGCCGGCAGCGTATAGTGATGCCCGCGCACCGTGCAGGCCTTTTCCTGCATCGCTTCGAGCAGCGCCGACTGCGTCTTGGGCGGCGTACGGTTGATTTCGTCGGCCAGCAGCACATTGGCGAAGATGGGTCCCTGCACGAACGTCCACGTGCGCTGGCGCGTCACCGGATCTTCTTCAATGATGTCGGTGCCGGTGATATCGGTCGGCATCAGGTCCGGCGTGAACTGAATGCGCTTGAAGGCGAGACCCAGCACGTCGGCCAGTGTCTTCACCAGCAGCGTCTTCGCCGTACCCGGCAGACCGGTGATCAGGCAGTGGCCGCCGACGAACAGGCCGATGCGCACCTGTTCGATGACCTCCTGCTGCCCGACGATCACCCGGCTTACCTGCCGGACAATTTCCGAATCGACTTCGCGAAAACGCGCAATGCGCGATCTCAGCACTTCCGGATCAACCTGCACAGTTTCGATGGTGGACATGAGTATGGGGTATTATTTCCCGCTCTCCCCGCTGACTTCGAGCAGCAGCTTCTGGGCTGGCTTGAAATTGGGTGCGGCTTCGAGCGATAAGACTGCTTCCTCTCTGGCCTGGTCGTTCCGGCCGGCGGCCTTGTAGGCCCTTGCAAGATTGTAATGGGAGTCGGCCTCGTCGATGGGGTGCATATCGATCACCGCCTGAAACTCCCGGATTCCTTCTGAGGTATTTCCCAGATCGAGCGCCAGCGCGCCGAGGCGCTTGTGCAGCTCCATGTCCTGGGGATAGATGTAATTCAGCCGCTCCAGAGCGGCCGCCGCTTCTTTCTTCCTGCCCGCGTCTTCGAGCAGTTTCGCGTACTTCTTTACTGTATCCGGATCGCGCCCGCCGATCGTCGAGTACCTGCCCAGCTCGTCGATCGCGCACTTCGTATCGTTTTTCTTGAGGCAGGCTTCAGCCACGAAGTCGTAGACGTTGCCGTTCTCGACGTAATCCGTATAGAGCCCTTCGATTTCCCGGCCCTTCGCGATCACTTCGTCGTACTTCTGATCCTTCATGGCCTGGTTCATGCCCCGGACGCCCTTCGTCCAGTCCTCAAATCCGGCCACGGTCTTGCCGTACTCCTTGTCGATGTACGCGAGAAACTCCTTGTCGAAGGCTTCCGGCTCCATCCCGAGCTGCTGTTTGATCACATCGACCGTCGGGGTGCTCTTCGCGAACGCGTGCACGATGTCGAGCAGCTTCCCTTCGCCCCATTTCTCCGAGATGAAATCGCACATCTTCCCGGCCTGGAAGTAAGACACGATCACCTGCTGCGGATAGCTCGGATGCATGAACCCGCGGTCGATGGTTGCGACGGGCAGGAGTTTCTTGTCCCGTATGGCGGCAATCACGTCCGGTATCAGCCGATCGCCCCAGTCTTTATTGATCGCCGTTTCCTCATGCACCGACAAGCCCTCGGTGAACCAGCGCGGCACATGCTCGTTCGTGATCATCAGCACGTAGGCGTGGCTCATTTCATGCCACAGCGTGCTCGCCCAGTGGAAACTGCCCGGCGGACGCCCCGAAGGGCTGTCCATCGCGATCACGTTGTTGAACGTGACGCCCAGAATACCGCCGATGCCCGGCATCCCCATGGTGCGCACTTCGAAGTCGCCGTGATCCGGATAAACCTCGAGCTGCAGCGGCACCGGCATTTTGAACTGGTACTTCTTCTCATAGGTCGCCATGGCCTTTTCCACTTCGGCCTGCACGTACGGCCGCAGCAGATCGGCTTCTTTGGCGTTGAGTTTCAGCACCGTGGTGGGCGTTTTGAACGTGACGAACCGGCTGTAGCTGTCCATCAGGCGCAGCGTGTTGACGGTCGGCTTGTCGCGATAGTGGTTGTCGTAGGCAAGTTCCAGCTCTTTGCGCGCTTCGTCTTCGCGCGCCATGCGCATCAGCGTGATGCCCAGTTCGGAATGCGCGGTCCACAGATCCGGCGTGGCCGAGATCGCCTTGCGGTAATAGGTGATCGCTTCCTCATATCGCCGGTTGATCTCGAACAGGTGAGCAATCGTTTCATAGCCCTTGCCGCGATTGCCGATCTTCGTCACCCACGGCGATTCCCTGTCTTCGAGCAGATCGAGCGACGCCTTGATCGCCGTGGCCTCGAGCGCATCCGGATTGATCTTCAGCGCTTCGCCGGCTTCGTCACCCGCCAGCTTCCGGTTATCGTCCTCGAGCGCCCCGAGCGCCATCACCTCGTGCGCCTGATAGAGCTTCGGATCCGCCTCGAGCGCCTGCTTCGCGTATTCGTTGGCCTTGGGATCGAAATGCTCTTCGGCGATTTCCGCCAGACCCAGCAGCGCCTGCGCCTGCTTCGGATTGATGGCCAGCGCCTCGCCGAAAAGATTCGCCGCTTCTTCCGGATTGAATCGCTCCTTGAAGAGCTGTCCCCAGCGCACGCGGTAATCCGCATTCGTCGGATAGCGCGCAATGAGCGCCTTGAACTCGTTGTTGGCGCCGTCGAAATCGCCCGCGCGCCACAATGCCTCCGCCCGATCGATGCTCTGGGCGAAAAGCATCTGCCCGGCCATCAAACCCGCGACGAAGACAATGTGTCTCACTTGTCGATCTCCGCCTGTACTCTTGAAAGCTCGAGGAGCAGCGCCGTCAGCTGCTTCGTGTAATCGGCCGGCGCCATCAAAGACTTCTGATACTTGAGCGCGTCGATCCGGTTTTCGAGATCTTCCTTCTTCGCCACCAGCGCCTTCTTGGCCGGATCGTTGATCACAGCCGACGCCGATCCATAGCGCAGCAGCGGAAACGCCGACGCCCTCTGCTGGTCGTCCACCTGCGGGTGCTCGGTCGCCAGACGCTTCTGTTCCTTATAGAAGTCCGCGGTCTTGCGCTCGGCATACTGGAAGGCTTCGAGCGCCGAAACAATCTCGTTCTTGTCCACGTCCGCCGCCGCATCGCGCATGGCTTCCACCCAGAAGCGGCTGAACACCACGGCGTTCTTTTCCGTCCCCGAACGCGTGGCGGTGATCACCGTGCGGTTTTCCTTCTTCAACACGGAAGCCACGGCGCCGCTTGCGCTGGTCATATCCACCACCAGCTGCCGCCCCGCCTGAATTTTGTTCAGAAGATTCGCCAGTTCCGTCCCGCTGATGTCCGGACCCGGCAGATTGAACTTGTAATCCGTCCCATCGAAGGTTCCGTGCCCGATCATCATCAGCACAAACGCATCTTCCGGCTTCGCCTGCGACGCGATCTTATTCAGCGCCGCTTCCATCTTCACTTTCGTGGCGTCCGCGCCCTTCAGGGTCTCCACGTATTTGTCGTTCTGCGGACCGGTGCGGAGAATCTTGTCGACATCCGAAGCCAGCATCGAGAAGCGCTGCTCGTAGTCCGGTTCACCGCCCAGACCGGCAACGGTCAGGAAATAACTCGCCGCGGAAGCGTTCGCCGCCAGAATCAAAGCCAGCCAGAAAGGTTTCAAACTACACCCCATTTGCGCCGCAGCAGCCATTCGCCGCCGCGGATGAGAATCACCAGCAGGAACACCGCCGGCATATCCCAGAGATCCAGATTGTCATGCGCGCTGATGCCGGCTTCGGAAACGCCCACTTCGTCCGGGAGTTTCTTCGCGTCGGCCGGCGCGTAATAATTCCCGCCCGTATCCGCCGCCAGCTTTTCCAGCAGATCGCGATTCTGCGCCGCGCCGAAATTCTCCGCCACGCCGTCTTCGCGCCGGAAGGTCAGGGTATCGGCGCCCAGATCGGTCTTGTCCTGCTTCGCCGAAGTTTCGGCCACGTATGTTCCCGGCTTTTCCGCCGTGTACTCGCCCGTATATGTGCCGGGCTCGAGCGGATCCGGCTTGAGATCGAACGTCTCCGATCCACCGTCCGGCCGCACGATCGTCGTCTGCACGGCCGCTCCTGAAACCGGCTCATACGTTTTGTCCCGGACGTTCACGCGGAACGGCACTTTCGTCTCATCCGACAAAACCTGACGCGGAGTTGACGACACCACTTCGCCGGGCGTATCCGACACCAGCCAGCGCATGAGCTGCTGCCAGAACTGCGCGTGCGTCGTGTCCTTGTGGTCCTGGAGCATCTTCCAGCGCCAGCTTCCGCCCGTGGCAAACACGCCCACACGGCCGCGGCCGAAATTCTGAATCGCCAGCAGCGGCGTCGGATGGTGATTGGCTTCCGCCACTTCCATCAGCACCACGGCGCCCGGCTTCGGCGTGCCCACCACCGCGTAATTGGCCACTTCCGGCATCTTCTTCCAGCGCGCTTCGTTCGCCGCGCGATCATCCGCCAGACGCGTGATCGGGCTGTCTTCGCCGGCCTGCGTCAGCATGATGTTGGCGAAATTCCGGCTGAAGGTCTTCTCCGGCATCAGACGCACCGGCATCATCTCGGCCATCGGCGTATTCCCATAGCCGCCGTCTGAAAGCGAGAACCGGCCGCCGAGGAACAGCACGCCGCCGCCCCTGCGGTCGGCAAAATCGTGGATCATCTGCTGCTGTTGCGGCGTGAAGTCGTTCGCTTCCTGGCTTCCGATGATGATCCCGTCGTAGCCGAACAACTCCTCGACCTTCGCCGGGAATCCGTTCTGCAGTTCGCCAGGCCGCGCCACCTGATAATACGTCTTGTTCTGCGTGGTCCGGACCATCCCGCTCAGATCGATTGCGGGATCGTCATAATCCACAATGGCGCGCCGGACAAACTTGTACTCCCAGCGCGGTTCGCCCTCCGTATAGAGGATGCGCATCTTCTTCGCATCCACATTCACCAGACGAACCATAAAGTTGTTCAGCGGATTCTGTTCGCCTTCCACCGGTTCGATGCCGATCTGGAAGGTATGGGCGCCCTTCGCGCCAGCATTAAAGAGGATGGTTTCGCTCTGCTCGGGATTGTCCTTCAGATCCACCATCTGCTGCGCGATCGGATGCCCGTTCTCGCGCACCATCAGCTTCACCTTCGCGCCCGAAAACCCGTGCTGGCGGATCGCGACGCGCGCGCTCACCTTCGATTGCGGCAAAGCCCGCGCCGGCGCCGCCACATCGGCAATCTCGATGTCTTTGGCGAAATGATCCGGCCCGAACCCGATCGTATCCACCGGAACTTTGAGCTGCCGCAACTGCGCGATCGTATCGCGATCCACGCCGCCCGTGTTATCGCCGCCGTCGGTCAGCAGCACAATCGCACCGAGCGGCATCGTGCCCGCTTCCGCAGCAATGTGCTTGAGGCTGTCGCCGATGCGCGTCGCGTTGTCGTCCGCCGCCAGATTCTTCGTATCTTCGATCCGCACGGCGTCGCGCCCGAAGGCGTACAAACTAACCTGGAAGCGCTTTTTCAGCTCCGGAATCAGGTCGTTTTCCAGCACTTCTTCGGCGCGCGTCAGCCGCGGCTTGCCGTCGTCCGCGATCCCCATGCTGCGCGAATGATCGAGCAGCACTGCCACCACGTTTTCCTGCGGGCGCAGCCGTGCCACGCTGATCGCCGGGTGCCACAGCATCAGGAGGAGGATCGCGAACAGCGCCGTCTGCGCCAGCCAGATCGCCGTCGAACGCACGGTGTTCAGAATGCCGTGCCGCTGCCGCATGTTCCAGAACAACCCCGCCCCGGCTGCCACGACCAGCAAAATCAGCAGCCACACCGGCCACGGCGACAGCAGGACAAATTTCCCCTTCGCGAAAATAGCCGGCGGGTATTTAAACAAAAACTCGAACATTTGTTTTACTGTCAGCGGGAGTTGCGGTACCTCAGTGCGTCATGGCGTATATGACGTAGTTGATGCCCAGACGGTATGCCTGTGTCGTGTATTTCGCTTCGTACTGCGGGTTGTCCGCGTGTTCCCATGCATCCCCGTCGTCCTGATTGAAACACATCGCTACCATTACGCGGCCCTCATCGTCATAGATCCCTCGCCAATGCGGAATGGTTCCACCGGCTTCGCACTTTTCGCAGATTCGCCCGCTGTACAGGTATTGCAGACCTGGGACCTGCACCCGGTGATCCAAATCATACACCGTATGGAAGATCGGGTCCGGGTCGGGCAGCTCGATAATGGGACGGTCAGGAAAGACGCGGCTGATGCTCTGGACGAACACCGCCCATTCCTGGCTGCCGTGGAAGTCATCCACCATCAGAAAGCCGCCCCGCAGCAGGTATTCGCGCAGGAGTTTGCACTGGGCGTCGGTCAGATCCCAGTGCCCCACTTCCACCGCGTAGGTCCAGGGCCAGTTATAAATCTCGTCCGGATCGCCGATGAGGTCAATCACCTGTTCGGTGGACCTCGAGTGAATGCGTGTCAGCCGGCGCACGCCCTGCAGAAACTGGCGGTCCGCCTTGGGGAAATCGATGGGCCAGCTGCCTTTTTCGCCCTGGTATCCCGAATAGCGCCCGGATGGGTAGCGCAGCCGCGCAAAGGTCCACTCGGTTTTTTCGTAAGCGTCCTTCGGAACCGGCGCGGGGTTATCCTGCTCGTCCGGATACTCTTTGAACGTGGCCTGAAATGCGAACAGCGCCGTAAACCCGCAGGCGACGAGGACAGCGATTATCGCGAAGCGGAAGCGCATGTCCCTCTTATGCCGTCAGCATAACATCAGGTCAGAACAATTACCGGATGATAAACATGCGGCAGCGCGATCTTCCCGATTGCGACCAGCTTCCCAGCCCGGTCGATCGCCTTCACATGCGCCGTCCCCACATTCACCCGGAACGGGCTTACCGTGAAGTCCCGCCCCTGCCGGATCCGCGATACCGTCTCCTCATCCACATAGACCGGAGGAAACTGCGGCAGCAGGTCCGCCGCCGGCACCAGAGCTTCTTCCACGTGCCCCTGAAGCTCGTCGAGCGTCCACGCCTGATCCAGCCGGAACGGTCCCGCCTGCGTCCGCACCAGCTCCTCCACGTGCGCACCGCACCCGAGCCGCTGGCCGAGTTCATGCGCGATCGAGCGAACGTAGGTCCCCGCCGAACACCGGATTCTCAGCTTTGCCCATGTGGACGCGACTTCAGTCGCGTTTAACTCGAAAATCGTGACCTTCACCGGCGCGAGTTCCACCGCCTGATTCTTCCGCGCCAGCTTGTACGCCGGAACGCCCTTCACCTTCTTGGCCGAAACCGGAGGAGGCACCTGCTCAATCTCTCCGCGCATCGATTCCAAAGCCGCCTCTAATTCTTCACGCGAAATCGAGGGCGAGGTCACTGGTCCCACCGGCTCACCCGCGCGATCGTAAGTGGTCGTCGCGAACCCGAACCGGATCTTCGCCTCATAAGTTTTCTCCGACCGCTCCCAGAACCGGGCGAGTCTTGTCGCCTGTCCGATCATTACCGGCAGCACGCCGGTCGCAATCGGATCGAGCGTTCCGAGATGCCCCACGCGCCGCGTCCCGGCGATCCCGCGCATCTTCGCCACGACGTCGTGCGAAGTCCAGCCCTCCGGCTTGTTGACAACTACAATCCCGTCCAGACTCACTTCTGTAATTCCAGATCCCCGATCGCTTTCAGCACCACCGCGCCCACCACTTCAAAACTGCGCGGACTCAGCTTGTCCATCGTGTCCTGCGGCGTATGCCAGAAGGTCGACTGCGATTCGAAATCAATCAGATCCACCGCCCGCACACCGGCCTTGAGAAACGGAATGTGATCGTCTTCCACCGTCTGATTCGCGCGCGGGAACTCCTTCGCGTAGCCAAGCGCCGCCGCATCGTTCCAGATCAGGTCCCGCACCGACGGCGCCGAGTAGCCGTCGTACATGAGCTTCAGGTTCCTGTCGCCGATCATGTCGATATTGATCAGCGCCTTGAGCCGCCCGCCGGTTCCGTCTTTCGTCCACTTCTCCGCCAGATGCCGGCTGCCATAGAGACTGTCCGTTTCGGTCCAGTCGCGAATCGCTTCTTCGCCGTCGAAGAACACGATGTAGATGTCGTCGGTGCGCGGCCGGCCCTGCAAAGTGGCGGCCAGTTCGAGCAGAAACCCTGTCGAAGAGCCCCCATCGTTTGCGCCCACGAAGTTCGCCATCTTCTTCGTGTCGTAATGACCGGTGATGGCAATCGCCCGGCCCGATTTGCCCGGAAACTTCGCGATGATGTTCTCCATCGCAATCGCGCCATCCGGCGTCTGCGCCGTGAACCTGTCGGAGATCACTTCACACCCGCGCGTCTTCAGTTCGGCCGTGATCATCTCCCGCAATTTCGCGATCGCCGCCGACCCGTCGGGCCGCGGCCCCAGGTCCACCGCGCGCCTGGTGGCAGCGAACGCCCCCACCCCGCTGAACTCCTTCGCGCTGCCTGTGCCCGGCAGGAGCGTCAGCAGAAACACGGCAAGTGCAAGGGGGGCATGCGGGCGCGGCATCCCTCCAGAGTAATCCCGGCCTGTGAAAATCGAGTACCAGTATCTTCGCTTTTTGCTATCCACCGGAATACTCCTGTTGTAACGTAAGGAGTTAGGAGACCTGCGTTTGGAACCGTACGATATCGGCGCACGATTGCAGGAGAGGAGACTTGAGCTGGGCCTCTCTCTCGATGATATCGTCGCGCGCACGCGCATCCCGCCGCGCTTCCTCGAAGCGATTGAATCGAACGAGCTTAGCGTATTTCCCGGCGTCGTCTTCACGCGCAATTTCGTCCGCCAGTACGCTTTGGCGCTGGAACTGGATCCCGAGCCGCTGCTCGAATCTCTGCCGAAACTCGATCAATCCACGGTTCCGCTGCCCGAGCCTCCGAACCGTCCTCCGGTCAAGCGCACAAGGCTCCACGCCCACCCGCAGTGGGTCTCGGCCGCCTGGGCTGTCGCGGCCGCTCTGGCCGTCACCGGCGCGTACCTTTATCACAATCAGGGCTGGCGCATCACGGTGGAACGCCGCGCACCCGCCGAGCAGGACACGGTAAAAGCCGAATCGATTCCAAGCCCGGCGCCCGCGCCGGTGCCGGCGTCCGCGCCCGCCCCCGCCGTGGCGCAAGCCGAGCCCGAGCCGCAGGCTGCGCCGCCCGCGCCCGTCACCGAATCCACCAACCCGGCCGATGCCGTGCAGGTGGTTCTCACCGCGCATGAACGATCCTGGGTCAGCATCAAGGTGGATGACAAATCGGGCTATACCTACATCGGAACGCTGACGCCGAACGAAACCCGCACCATCTCCGCCAGCGAGCAGGTGAAGATCGCAACCGGCAACGCCGGCGGCCTCACCATCTCGCTCAACGGAAAAACTCTCGACCCGATCGGCCGCCACGGCCAGTTCCGCACTCTCAGGTTGACGGCGGAAGGTTCGGAGCTTCTGACGAAAGAGTCCCAGCCCGCGAACGGCGGCGCTGCAACCGATCCGCTCTAGCCGCTGCCCGCCGCTTCTGCCGGTCCTGCCGCAGTTCAGCCCGCGCCAGACCGCGCCGGATGCGTTCCG
Source organism: Bryobacteraceae bacterium (assembly GCA_035624885.1). Lineage (GTDB taxonomy): Bacteria > Acidobacteriota > Terriglobia > Bryobacterales > Bryobacteraceae > BOG-234. The sequence continues at coordinate 16,087 of DASPQQ010000134.1, forward strand.
CTTCGAGCAGTTCCTGGCGGCGGCGCTGCTTGGTCGCCACGTCCACCTTGCTCCAGAACCTCGCAAAGTACGCAACCGCGGACCACAGCGAGAACACCACGACCAGAGACAGCGCCACGCGCGCGGGCACTGTCAGCCATTCATGATGGATGCTGAGCATCAGCAGCGTGATCGCGACCACCTGCGAAAAGGTCTTTGTCTTGCCCAGCTCGCTCGCCTTGATCGTGTAGCCTTCGGCCGCCGCGATGCTGCGCAGACCGGAAACCGCGAACTCGCGGCCCACGATCAGCACCACCACCCAGCCCGGCACCACTCTGCGCTGCACCAGCGAAATCAGCGCCGCCGAAACCAGCAGCTTGTCGGCGATGGGATCGAGCAGCGTCCCGATCGTCGTCACCTGCTTCCAGCGCCGCGCCAGATACCCGTCGAGCAGATCCGTGGCCGCGGCAACCCAGAAAATCGCCAGCGCCACGCTGTCGTTCGTAATCGTCGCGCCATTCCAGTGCAGCGAAATGCGCTCCTGCACGAGCACCGCCACCAGCAGCGGGACGAAGAAAATCCGCGCGATCGTCAGGCTATTCGGCAGGTTCACCCGGCTTCTCCGATTGTGGAAATCAGGCAAAATCCGGCTTCGCCGGCGCCATTCCGGAAACGCTGTGTGAATTTTCCGTTTTCCAAGGTCAACCGTAATCCTGTGAACGGTTTACAGGGATTGCTGCGACTTGGTTCAAACCGTGCGAAAACCCGCCGCAAGAACACGTTGCGGAGTCGCGGGTTTACTTCTGCACAGAATTTTCCACAGCCTCGCGCGCGTCGAGGAGATAGCGTTTGAGTCTCCGCCGCAGGGATTCCGGTGCCTCCACCTCGATGTCGCATAAGTTCCCATGATAGTCCTCTTTGAGAACCTTGCCACGAGAGTGTAACAAAGCGATGGCCGCTCCGTCGCGCAGCGGAATTCGAAAACGTACGGTTTCGACCATATCGAACGGCAACACCTTGTCGATCAGCGCCAGCAGATCGCCGACACCCGCACCCGTCAATCCGCTCACCATCACCGCCGGCGTCAGCGGGCTCTGCCCGGCATCGCCGAGCAGACGAGCACCGAGCATCGCGCTCTGGCGCTCTTCCGCAGCCAGGAGATCCGCCTTGTTGAGCACCAGGATCTGCGGCGCCCCGGCGGCTCCAATCTCACCGAGCACGCGAAACACTTCCGCGATATGGCTCCCGGCCTCGCTCGACGACGCATCCACCACATGCAGAATGAGCGTCGCGTCGGCCACTTCCTCGAGCGTGGCGCGAAACGCATCGATCAGGGTCGTCGGCAGATTGCGCACGAAGCCGACCGTGTCGCTCAGCAGAATCCTGCGCCGCGACGGCAGTTCGAGCGCGCGAATGGTCGGATCGAGCGTGGCGAACATTTTCGCGTCCGCGAGCACGGCCGCGGCCGTCAGACGGTTGAACAGCGTCGACTTCCCCGCGTTCGTGTAGCCGGCGAGAGAAATGGTTGGCACCGGAACCGAATCGCGCTTCTCG
>DASPQQ010000135.1:0-3160 GCA_035624885.1 Bryobacteraceae bacterium
CATCCGCGAGACCATCGCCTTCCCGCGCATGCTCTATCGGCTGCGTCCATGAAGAAAATTCGCGTTGCTGTCGTTTATGGAGGCCGCAGCGGCGAGCATGAGATCTCGCTGCGCTCGGCCGAATCGGTGATCGCCGCCATGGATCCGGAGCGATATGAAGTCACGCGCTTCGTGATCGATCTCGGGGGCCACTGGAGCCCGGAGCCGATTCTGCCGCAGCCGGGCGCGCATCCGGAGATCGATGTCGTCTTCCCGGTTCTGCACGGCACGTTCGGAGAGGACGGCACGGTACAGGGGCTGTTCGAGCTGGCGGACCTGCCGTATGTGGGCGCAGGTGTGCTGGCTTCGGCGCTGTCGATGGACAAGGACTTCATGAAGCGCGTATGCCGCGACGCGGGATTGCCGGTGGTCGAATGCAAGGTGCTGGGCCGCGAGGAACTCGATCCCGAGGAAGTGGCGCGCGGCCTCTCGTTCCCGTTGTTTGTGAAGCCGGCGAATCTGGGATCGTCGGTGGGGATTTCGAAAGCGCACAACATGGAGGAACTGGCGGCGGCGCTGAAAGTCGCGGCGGAGTTCGACCGCAAGGTGATTGTGGAGCGCGGCATCGAAGGGCGCGAGTTCGAGTGCTCGGTGCTGGGCAATGAGAATCCCGCGGCAGCGGTGCCCTGCGAGATTCTGCCGTCGCGCGAGTTTTACGATTACGAAGACAAGTACGAGCTGAATCTTGCGCAGACGGTGCTGCCGGCCGATCTGCCGGAGAACGAGATCGCGGAGATCCGGCGGCTTGCTGTCGCCTGCTACAAGGCCGTCGGGTGCGAAGGCCTCGGGAGGGTGGATTTCCTGCGCGAGAAATCGACTGGAAAGTTCTACATCAACGAGATCAACACCATGCCCGGGTTCACGTCGATCAGTATGTATCCGAAGATGTGGGCCTATGCCGGCATTCCTTACAGCCAGCTCATCGACCGTCTGATCGAGCTGGCGCTCGAGCGGCACGCCATAAAGAAGGCGACACGGTTTACGCGATAATCGAGTCAAGTGCGCAGGTTATCCGTTATTCTGCTGGCATTTGCCGCCGTTTTGCGCGCCGCCGACCCTGTCGACGAGCAGGATGCGCGCGCGATGCAGCGCTTCATCGACGCGTTGCAGATCGTGAATCAGAATGCGGCCGATCCGGTCAACGCGGATCAGGCTTTCTATCAGGGCGCGTTGCCGGGACTGCTGAAGCATCTCGATCCGCACTCGGTTTTTTTCGATCCCGGCCAGTACGAACAGCTCAAGCAGATGGAGAGTTCCACGAGCAAGGGCTTCGGCAGCGTGGTGTCCATTCTGCCGGGCCGCGTGGTGGTGCTGCAGGCGATGCCGAATACGCCTTCGGAGAAAGCCGGGATGACGCCGGGCGACGAGATTCTCGCGGTCAACGGCTACCGGCTCGACCGGCTCGATTTCGATCAGATCATCGAGCTGCTGAACGCATCGAAGCAGCGGCCGGCCCAGCTGGTGGTGCGGCGCCCCGGAAACGCGCGGCTGATCGAACTGACGCTCACTCCCGCGGAGATGAAAACTTCGAGCGTGGACCGGGCGTTTCTGCTGAAACCAGGCATCGCCTATATCCGGGTGACCGGATTTGAAGAGAGCACGGGGCGCGAGATTCGCGCCGCGATCGAGAAGATGGGCGGCACGGGTCTGAAGGGTCTGGTGATCGATCTGCGCAACAATCCCGGGGGCATGGTGGAATCGGCGATTCAGACGGCGTCGCTGTTTCTGAAATCCGGCCAGGCGATTCTTTCGGCGAAAGGCCGCAATGTGCCGGAGACGGTGCAGCGCGTGGAGCCGGGGAATCAGCCTTACGCGTTTCCGCTTTCGATCATCGTGAACGGGAAAACGGCGAGCGCTTCGGAGATCGTTTCGGGCGCGTTGCAGGATCACGATCGCGCCATGATCGTGGGCGAACCGAGCTTCGGCAAGGGCCTGGTGCAGAGCGTCTATCCGCTGACGGACAACACCGGTCTCGCGCTCACCACCGCTCTTTACTACATTCCGAGCGGACGTTCGATTCAGAAGCCTTTCACCGCGCAGCGGGAAGACGGCGACTATGCGCTGAACGCCACCGTGACGCATCCGAACGAGCGCACCGACTTCAGGACCGACAGCGGACGGCCGGTGCCGGGCGGCGGCGGCATTGTGCCGGACGTGACCGTGAGCCCTCCTGAGCTGACGGAGTTTCGCAACGTGATGGAGGCGTCGGGCTCGTTCACTTCGTTTGCGGCCGAATATCTCCGCGACCACAGGATCACCGAAGGCTGGGAACTGCCGGATGCCGCGATGGATCAGTTCCGCGTCTGGCTCTCGGAAAGGCAGATTCAGCCGAGCGTGCGGGAATGGATCGCGAATCGCGATTTTCTTGCCTGGCGCCTGAAGACGGAGCTGTACAACATGGCTCTGGGCGTGGAGAAGGGCGACGAGATCGAAGCGCAGTACGATCCGCAGATTCAGAAGGCGCTCGAAGCGGTGCTGAATCCGCGCTGATGCTTTCTTCAGCGAAGTACCATAGTCGCTGAGATGGCTCTGATTTCGAAGGAACAGGAACACAACCCGTGGCTTTCCGCCGAAGCGCGCTTCGACGATGCGGCCGAGAAGCTGCGGCTCGACGACGGGATGCGGAAGATTCTGCGCAGCCCGACGCGCGAGGTGACCGTCAACATTCCGGTGCTTTTGGACGATGGGCGGCTCGAAGTGTTCACCGGCTACCGGGTGCAGCACAACATTGCGCGCGGGCCGGGCAAGGGCGGGATCCGCTACGCGCCCAACGTGACGCTCGATGAAGTGCGGGCGCTCGCTTCGTGGATGACGTGGAAGTGCGCGGTGGTGAACATTCCTTTCGGCGGCGCCAAGGGTGGCATCATCTGCGACCCGCACAAAATGTCGATGGGCGAAATCGAGCGCATGACGCGCCGCTACACCTCGGAACTGGTTGAATTTATCGGCCCCGAGAAAGATGTTCCCGCCCCTGATGTCAATACCAACGAACAAGTGATGGCCTGGATGATGGATACCTACTCCATGCATATGCGCCAGACGGTCACGGCCGTTGTTACCGGCAAGCCAATTAACATTGGGGGTTCTCGAGGACGCCGCGAAGCCACGGGGCGCGGCGTGA
>DASPQQ010000136.1:0-9812 GCA_035624885.1 Bryobacteraceae bacterium
TTCCTGCCCGTGATCGACTCCCTCCAGATGGATCCGACCGACCCGCTCGATCCTTAAAGCCGGTCGTGATCGGCGCGCCAGTTCTTCACCGACTTCTTGATCGCGTCCGGAGGCATGTTTTCGTCGGCGGCCTTGCGGGCCAGTTCGGGAAACTCCGCGTCGGAGGCGAAGCGCAGCCCGATGATTTGCCTGATGGTGAGCCGGCTGTCGAGCGGCTTGCCGGTCAGGACGTAATGGCGGAAATTCTCTTCGGCGCGAATCGCGCGGTCCTGCGCCTTCAGCGGGAAGACGCGGACGAAGAGCGTCGTCAGAAAAACGCAAACCGTCAGCACAAGAATCAGGGAAGCGCTGTAGAGCCGGTCGTGGTTTCCTATCGACTGCCAGACGTTTACGATCGATCCGATAAGCGTGAGAAGCAGGAGTATGAACAACACCCCGTGATACATCGGCACAGTTTTTGCGTGTTTTGCGTAACTCTGTTCTTCCACGGAACGGCCCCCCTTGTGGCCTGCCTCGCCATTATAGCGGCAGGCAGGCCAGGGGATGTGCCGTCTAAGCCAGGTCGAACTTGGTCTGGTGGAGCAGGGGATCGCTCTTCACGATCACCGTGCGTTTCACGATCTCTTCGATCTCCTGCAGGTAGGTGTTCTGATTGCTCTTGAGCACCTTCGCCACTTCCGGATTCACGCGCAGCATCACGTTGCCGGTTTCGGTGGCGAGCGCCTTCTGCATGCGCTGGGCTTCGGTGAGGATCTCCGAGATCACGGTCTGGACGCTCTTGATGTAGCCCGCGCCTTCGCAATAAGTGCAGGGTGTGCAGAGCGTGCGTTCGAGCGACTGCTTCACGCGCTTGCGCGTGATGGCCACGAGGCCGAAATCGTTGAACTGGAGAATCTTGTAGGGCGCGCGGTCGGCCCGCATGCCTTCCTCGAGCGCCTGCATCACCTTCTGGCGGTTCTTGCGCTCGTCCATATCGATGAAGTCGACCACGATGATGCCGCCCAGATCGCGCAGCCGGATCTGGCGCACGATTTCCCGGATGGCATCCGTGTTGACCTTGACGATCGTATCCTCGAGGCGGTTCGACTTGCCGACGTACTTGCCGGTATTGATATCGATCGCCACCAGCGCTTCGGTCTGGTTGATCACGATATAGCCGCCGGATTTCAGCCACACCTTCGGCCGCAGAGCCTTCTCGACTTCCGCCGTGATGCTGAATTCGTCGAAGATCGGATTGGCCCGCGTATACAGCTTCACGCGGCCGACGAGCAGCGGCTGGAAGCGCTGCACGAAGCTCAGGATGCTCTCGTAGAGTTCCTCGTTATCCACCCAGATGGTCTTGAACGAAGTCGTGAGCTGATCGCGCAGGATGCGCTGCACGAGATCGAGATCGTGGTGCAGCAGCATCGGAGCCGGCTTCTTCTCCGCCTTCTGGCGCATATCGAGCCAGAGGTTGTAGAGGAAGTGCATGTCGCTGCGCAGTTCCTCTTCGGTCTTGTTCTCGGCCGCGGTACGGCAGATGAATCCGCCCGGGATGCCCTGGCGATGCGTCTGCAGCACCTTCTTCAGGCGCTGGCGCTCTTCATCGGATGGAATCTTGCGCGAGACGCCGACGTGTTCCACCGTCGGCATGTAGACCACGAAGCGGCCGGGCAGGGCAATGTGCGATGTGATGCGCGCCCCCTTCTGGCCGATCGGTTCCTTGGCGATCTGAACGACAATCTCCTGGCCTTCCTTCAGCAGATCGGAGATGGAAGGCAGAACGGCGCGCTCGCGTTCGGCGCGTTCACCGCGTTCAGCACGCTCGCCGCGTTCGCCGCGTTCGCGGCCACGCTCGCGGCCCTCGCGCCGTTCGCGTTCTCCGCGCGGCGCCGGGGTTTCGACGGTGCGAACTTCGCCTTCCGCCGGAGCATGTCCTTCGCCCTCGGCCGGCTGGCCGGCGCGCATGCGGCGCCGCATGCGCCGTGAGGCGCGGTGCGGATAGCGGTGCCCCTGCTCGCGCAGGGTGGCGGTCAGGCTGGTGGGAATGCGTGCCGGTTCAGGCCCTTCTTCTTCCGCGGCTTCAGGCGCGGCTTCCGCCGCGGCTTCGGGCTGTTCCTCCCCCGCGAACGTCTCTTCGGCCATGGTCAGCCGCTCTTTCAATTCATCTTCGACGACTTCGCTCGCGGAAAGGCCTTCGCCTTCTCCTTCCGATCCCTCGGCCGCGGGCGGCGCGACAGCGGCTCCCGCACCGAGTTTCTCAGCCGGCTCCGCAGCAGCCTCCACTTCAACCTTGGCTTCGGCTTCCGGGGCTTCCGGCTCTGCTTCCTCCGGTTCCTCGGGCGCCAGCATCGCCGCGACACCCAGAGCCGCCAGAGGATGCTCCTCCGGCAGCGCGGCCTCGATCACAGGCGGGGGCTCGATGACGGGCTCGGGCTCCACAACCGGTTCCGGTTCCACCCTCGGCTGCTCGTCGATATACTTCGCCAGAGACTCGCCCGGCAGAACAAAGAAATCCTCCTTCGAAGCGCCGGAGGACTCGGCGGGACCCTCGGCCGCGGCCGGCTCCGGTGCATGCCGTTCGCCGCGCGGCGAGAAGAATTTCGATTCGGGCAGTCCGCCGCCACCACGTCCGCCACGGCGGCGGCGTCCACGGCGTCCGCGTCCGCCACGCTCCCGGTCGCGATCGCGATCGCGGCGCTCGCCTTCCGGCCGGCCTTCCTGGGGCGGGGCGCTCACCGGCGCCGCAGCCACCGGAGCCTCGCCTTCCACGGCAGGCTCCTCAGCGGCGGTTTCGCCCTCAGCCGCGGGAGGCGGCGCGGGGGCTTCGATCACCGGGGCAGCCGCACCCTTCGCCTCCATCTTGAGGACCTTCTCCTCAACGGTGGAGACCACGGCCTCATACTCGTCGCCGTCTTCGAAAAAGTCGGAAACGTAAAGGAACGCGTCGCGTTCGAGCCCGATATCGACGAATGCGCTCTGCATTCCGGGCAGCACGCGCGTCACGCGCCCCTTATGGATACTTCCGGCTAAGGAATATTCTTTTTCCCGTTCGTAGAAGAGCTCTACGACCTGGTCGTCTTCGAGGATCGCCACTCTCGTTTCGTGGCGCCCAGCCGAGACGATAAGTTCTTTTGACATCGTCTTCTCCCGTCAGGCTCCCTGTGGAGCTCGGACCGGAGAAACCCGACCGAAAAACGTGCCTTCACCCTGCGTAAGCTCCCGCGCCGGCCGCTCACATGGCAGCCTCGCAGGCGACAATCTTTCAAACTCACGCCAGCCGGAGGATGGAGTACCGCTCAACACCCCTTCATCGGCTATGGGAAACCGCCCGTTGATCGGAAAACCGGAACAGCAATGTCCCGCGAGTTTCCCTCGATCCCGGCTAAACCTGGTTCCCAACTTACAAATTTCAGATTCTGACTGCTGTTACCGCGGATTCCGGAACCACTTCCTCACATCCGCCTGCCTGAACCACTGACTAAAAACCCTTTAATTCACAAATCTTCGTACGCGAACGCTATTCACGAGGCCCAGCATCAGAAACGTTGACCAGATGCTCGACCCGCCATAGCTCATGAGTGGAAGCGGTATCCCGGTTACGGGCATTCGCCCCACTACCATCCCGACATTTACCAGTATATGAAATAAAAGCAGACTGCCAACACCCATGCAGATGTACATCCCCGCCCGGTCGGGCGAAGTCTGTGCATTTTGTACGATTTGCATGAGCAGAACGAAGAACAGAACCATCACCACCATCACCCCGATGAAGCCGTGCTCCTCGGCAAAGGCGGAAAAGATGAAGTCCGTATGGGGAACCGGCAGGAACCGGAGCTGCGTCTGGCTGCCTTTCGTCACGCCTTTACCCCAGGTTCCGCCTGCCCCAACCGCGATCCGGGACTGTATGAGCTGATACCCCGTGCCCTGCGGATCGCGCTCCGGATCGAGAAAGCTCACGATGCGCGCCTTCTGATAAGCGTGCAGCGAAGAGTAGGCCACCGGCACCACCACCAGCAGCAGCACCCCGATGACCACCCAGTACTTCCACCGCATGCCCGCCAGATAAACCCCGACCGCGAGAATCGGCAGGTAGGTGAGCGCCGTGCCCAGATCCGGTTCCTTCGCGATCAGCGCCATGGGCAGCACAATCGCCGCGGACAGCTTGAGCAGATCCCGCCACTCGAGAACCTCGGTCTTCAGCTCGGTCATGAATCGCGCGACCAGCAGGATGATTGCGATCTTGGCGAACTCGGATATCTGCAGGTGAATGCCGGCCGGCAGCAGGATCCATCGCGTCGACCCGAAGGCCCGTTTCCCCACCAGCAGGACCACCACGAGCAAGCCCACGGACGCGATATACAGCGTGTAGACGTGTCCCATCAGCGCGTGGTAATCGATGTTGGTCGCAATCCACGCCAGCACCAGCCCCGCCATGATGTAGAGGATCTGCTTCCACCACGACCCCTGCCACACCGTGTCGTGCGTGGCGCTGAAGATCTGCAGCACGCCGAGCGCGCAGATCGTCATGACGATGAAGAACATCGTCCAGTCGAAATCCTTGACGCGGGCGAACCGCAGCATCATCGCGGGGAATCCTTCGGTGCGGCCGGAGCGGGAGACGCGGCGCCCGGCATCAGCGTGCTCACCAGCGTGGCCGGAGACCTGGCGTTCTTCAGTTCTTCCGGTTCCGGGTATGCCACGCCGTTGCGCAGCTTCTTGTCGAAGTAAGCCTTCATGATGTCGCGCGCGGTGGGCGCGGCATACTGGCCGTGCAGACCGGTGTTCTCCCAGAGCACCGAAACGATGATCTCCGGGTTGACGCAGGGCGCGTAGCCGACAAACCACGCCGTATCCTTCAGATCGTTGTGCGTCTTCTCGTACTCGGCCGATGCCACCTGCGCCGAGCCGGTCTTGCCGCAGACATCGATGCTCGGGATCTTCGCGCGCACGCCCGTTCCGCCTTCGTTCACCACGCCATACATCCCGTAGACGATCTTCTTCACGTTGTCGGGATTGAGCGCCCACTCGTGCGGCTGTTCGGTCTTCGTCAGCGCCATATTGAGATGCGGAACGTGCCAGACCCCGCCCATGGCGAGGCCGCCAATGGCCCGCGCGATCTGCAGCGGCGTCACGGTCACCGCGCCCTGGCCGATCGAAACCGAAATGGTTTCGCCCGCAAACCACTTCTGCCGGAAATTGCGCAGTTTCCATTCCGGTGACGGAACCACGCCCGATGCTTCGTTCGGAAGATCGATCCCGCTCTTCTCGCCCAGCCCGGCCTGATGCGCGTAGTAGGCGATGCTCTCGATGCCGGTCTTGTTGCCGACGTTATAGAAATAGGAGTCGCAGGAAAGCGTGATCCCCTTGTGCAGCGAGACCGCGCCGTGCACTTCGAGGCACTTGTAATAGTGGCCGAAGAAGGTGACGCCGCCGGGGCAGTTGAACACGGTGTTCTCGTCGATCGCGCCGGTTTCAAGACCGGCCAGCGCGATGATCGGCTTGAAAGTCGAACCCGGCGCCCACTGCGCCTGAATGGCGCGGTTGAGCAGCGGATTGCCCGGATCGTTGGTCAGCTCTTTCCAGTCGGCTGACTTGATGCGCACGGCAAACTTGTTGGGATCGAAGTTGGGCTGCGACGCCATGGCCAGCACTTCGCCGTTCTGGGGATTGAGCGCCACCACCGCCCCGCGATGGCCCTGCAACGCCAGCTCCGCCACCACCTGCAGATCGAGGTCGATCGTCAACTGCAGATTCTTCCCCGGCTTGGCCGGCTTCATGCCCAGAACTTCACGTTCCTTGCCGCGGTTGTCGACGATTGACTGGCGTTCGCCGTCCACGCCCATCAGGATGTCGTTGTACTGCTTTTCAATGCCCGTCTTGCCGATGATCTGGCCCTGGTTGTATTTCGCGTACTCGGGCAGATCCAGTTCCGATTCGCTGATTTCGCCGGTATACCCGATCACGTGCGAAAGGATGCCGCTCTCGGGATAGAGGCGCCGCTGCGATTCGATCGTCTCCATCTCCGGAAACGTCTCGGCATCGCGATGCGATTCGACGAACGCCAGATCGGAGGGAGTCAGCTCTTCCTTGATAATGATCGGCTCGTAGCGCGGCCGGCGTTTGTAGCGATTGACCTTCTTCACCAGGTCGTCGTAATCGAGATGCAGGCCGTCGGCGATTTCGTGCAGGTGCTCTTCCTTCAGGTTTTCGCGCGAAAGAATCAGGCTGAACGAAGAGTGGTTATCGACAATGACGCGCCCATCGCGATCCAGAATCCTGCCGCGCGGCGCGACCACCGGCAGCTCCTTGATGCGGTTCCGTTCCGCGCGTTCGTTATAGATATCGGGATGACGAATCTGAAGATCCCAGAAGCCGGAGACCAGGAACAGAAACACGGCAACCGCCACGTACTGAAAAATGGTCATTTTCGCCGCGGCGAAACTCGTATCGTCCCGCCCGCCGACGCTGCGGTTTTCGTCGTGCGGATCGAAAGGGTTGGGCGGCGGCGTGTAGCGCATCAGCAGACCAGATCGTCGCGGTCTATCTTAAAGTCTCCCAGATTTCCCAGCACTGTCAAAGCGATTTGCTTCTGATTGAAGAAGGTTCGCGCCACGCGCTGCACCTCTTCCGCCGTCACCTTCTCGATACTCAGGGCCAGTTCGTCCAGCGTGAAAAATCTGCCGAAATGCAGTTGCTGCCGGGCCAGGTTCGACATGCGGCTCGAAGTCGATTCGAGGCTGAGCATCAGCGAGCCCTTCAGATGATCCTTCGCGCGCCGCACTTCATCGGCCGGCGCGAGATTGTCCTTCAGATCGCGGAATTCCCGCAGAATCGAAGCCACCACCTGCTTTGCCGATTCGACCGATGTTCCCGCATAAACCGAAAGGCAACCCGTATCGGTGTAAGGGTTCAGTTCCGAGTAGACGGCGTAGGCCAGCCCCTGCCGTTCGCGGATGTTCTGAAACAGCCGCGAGCTCATCCCGCCGCCGAGCATCGTGTTCAGCACATAGCAGATGAAACGGTCCTCATGCGGGATCGGATAGGACGGCACCCCGAGACAGAGATGCACCTGCTCGAGTTCCTTTTTATGGCGCAGCGCGATGCGCGCGTGCGTGTCCGGCCGCGCCGAGGGAGGCGGCGCCGGAGCCGGAGCCAGATTCTGAAACCGCCTGCTCACGAGATCCACCAGATGGCCGTGAGCCAGATTTCCCGCCGCGGTGATCAGCAGGTTGGAAGGCGTATAGACGCTCCGGTAATAATCCCGCACGGTATCCTGATTGAACCGCTTCACGGTTTCACGCGTGCCGAGAATCGGCTTGCCGAGAGAATGGTCCTTCCAGAAATTCGACGTGAAGATCTCGTGCACCAGATAATCCGGGCTGTCCGCGTCCATCTTGATCTCCTCGAGAATGACGCCTTTTTCCTTCTCGATGTCGTCTTCGTTGAACAGCGGATTCAGCACCAGGTCGCTCAGCACATCGATTGCGACCGGCAGGTGTTCATCGAGCACCTTCGTGTTGAAGCAGACCATCTCCTTCGCGGTGAACGCATCGAGATTGCCGCCGATCGAATCCACCGATCGCGCGATATCCTCCGCCGACCGGTTCGTCGTCCCTTTGAAGAGCATGTGCTCGATGAAGTGCGAGACGCCGTTCTGCTCCGCCGTCTCCCCGCGCGAACCGCTCGCCACCCACACCCCCACCGATACCGACCGCACGTGCGGCATCGACTCGGTGATCACTTTGATCCCGTTTGGCAAGGCGGTGGTCAGAATGTCACGGTCGAGCGCGGCTGGCGTCGTCAAAGGGGTCTCGGCGTATATGGAGGACAACGGGGTACCTGATCCGTTTGTACCACTTCCGGCCGACCCGAGGAATCCCGGATACTCCGCAGAAGCTCCGTGTTAACCTGAAATAAATGGCGCAATCGCTTGTAGGAATGGAACTTAGCGAGCTGCGCGGGGTTTTGCCGCCGGACCAGCCGGCCTACCGCGCGGCGCAGGTTTACCACGCCATCTATCACCAGAAGGTCGGGGATCTGGTGCAGATTTCCGTACTTCCCGAAAAGCTTCGCACCCAGCTTGCCGAGAACGCGGAACTGGGTCTGCCCGCGGTCGACCGCCGCTATGAGTCGATTGACGGCACCCGCCGCTATCTGCTCCGGCTGGCTGACGGCCGCACTGTCGAATCCGTCCTCATGCCGGAGGAAGACCGCGATACCGTCTGCATCTCGAGCCAGGTCGGTTGCCCGGTCGATTGCAAGTTCTGCATGACGGCTCTGCTCGGGCTCGAGCGCTCGCTGACGGCCGGAGAGATTGTCGGCCAGGTGCTCACGGTGGCCCGCGACAACAATCTGCTGGTCGACAACAAACGCTTCAACATCGTGATGATGGGGATGGGCGAACCGCTCCTCAATCTTCCCAACGTCCTCAAGGCCACGCGCATTCTCTGCGACCCGAAGGGCGTGGGCATGACGGAGCGCCGCATCGCGGTATCGACGTCCGGCATCATCCCGCGCATCGAGGAGCTCGGCAAAGCCGAAATCCGCCCGAAGCTCGCGATTTCGCTCAACGCCTCCACCGAGGAAATGCGCCAGCAACTGATGCCCATCACGCGCAAATGGCATCTCAAGGACCTCATCGAAGCCTGCCGCGCCTACCCGCTGCGGCCCTGGGAAAAGCTGATGTTCGAGTACGTGCTGCTCGGCGGCGTCAACGATTCGGATGCCGACGCGCATCGCGTCGTCAAGCTGCTTTCCGGCCTGAACGCCATGGTGAACCTGATCGCGCTCAACCCCGGCCCGGGCATTCCGTTCACGACGCCCGAGCCGGAGCGCGTGCTCGCGTTCCAGAAGATCGTGATGCAGAAAATGCAGTGCTTCATCCGCAAACCGCGCGGGCTCGATATCTTCGCCGCCTGCGGCCAGCTCAAACGGAACGAAGCGTGAAGGCCGTCATCCCGCACGGCAGAACGCAGCGGCAGGCGGTCGAAATCGTGGACCGCTCTTCGGGGAATCTTTTCGATTTCGGCAGCAAGTCCGTCGAGTTCACCGACCAGAGGAAGATCTGGAGTGGCCCGGTGATGGCCTTCTCGTTCGTCGCCCGCTACGGCTTCATCTCCCTGCCGCTCAATGGAACCGTAACCGTCGACGAGATCACGGTGACCGTCGACTGCGAACTGCCTCCGCTCGTGAAGAACTTCGTCGGCGAAGAAAAACTCCAGGGCGACATCGAAAAGCACATCGCGCGCCTGCTGGGCGGCTGAGCTGCCCGAACAGGTCCGCATCAGACAGAGCGCCATTATGCTGTAAAGATGCCCGCGTGGCGCCCCCTCGCATTCGTCTGGTTTTGCGGTCTGATCCGTCTGAGTTTCTGCGCCGCTGCCCTCCCGCTCTGGGAGGGTTACGACGAGTGGGGCCACTTCGCCGTTATCCGCGCCACCGCGCTAGAGGGACGGCTGCTGGCCTCGCGCGATGCGCCCGTGCAGCACGACGTGGCGGCTTCGCTCGAACTCGCGCCCGTTCCCTGGGAACTCCGCTATCTCCCGAAGCCCGCCCTCACCCAGGATGACTTCTGGCTCCTCACGCCCGCCGAAAGAGCGGCGCGTGAACTGAGTTTCGCGTCGATGCCGCTCTCATGGAGCCGCGAAGCCTCCGCGGGAAGCCTGACGCAGTACGAAGCCCAGCACCCTCCGCTCTATTACTGGCTCATGGCGCCGTTCCTGCTGGCCGCGCAAAGCTGGAGCCTCGCGGCGCAGGTGATGCTGCTGCGGTTCGTCAGCCTTCTGATCGCGTCGCTCGCCATACCGCTGGTATTCCGCATCGCACTCGAC
>DASPQQ010000137.1:0-2758 GCA_035624885.1 Bryobacteraceae bacterium
CCGAGCAGACGCGGCGATTTCGCCAGCAGCCTGCGCCGGAACTCGACCGGATCCTTGCCCGACTGCGCCGCGAGTTCATCGACGAAGCTCTCCATGAAGAACGTATTCTGCGTATAGCCGACCGCGCGCCAGAAGAAGACCGGGATGCCAACTTCGGTCCAGTGATAATCGACGAGAATGTTCGGGATCTCGTATTCGATGTCGTGGATGCCTTCGGTGGAGGTGCGGTCCATGCCGTTGGCAGGCGCCTGGCCGTTCGACATCCGGTACATGATCGAGGGCGATGCCAGGGTGGCTTTGAAAGCCGTGGGCCAGCCATCGGCGTCGAGACCGGCCGAAAGACGCGCCAGCGCCGCCGGGCGATAGATATCGTGCCGCATATCGTCTTCGCGGGACCAGGTCACTTTCACCGGCGCGCCGACGGCCTTCGAGAGTTCGACGGCTTCGGAGATGAAATCATCGGTCGAACGGCGGCCGAAGCCTCCGCCCATAAACATGGAATGGATATGAACCTGCGGCGCTTTGAGGCCGGTGATCCGCATGGCCGCGGCCTGCGCGGAGGTCTGGCCCTGCGTGGAGGCCCAGACATCGCAGGAGGTCCCGGTCACATGCGCGGTCGCGTTCAGCGGTTCCATCGTGGCGTGAGCGAGGAACGGCACTTCGTAAACGGCTTCGACTTTCTTCGCCGCGGACGAGAGCCCTGAGGCGACGTCGCCATTCTTCCGGGCTTCCGAACCTGGCTGCAGCGTCCGTTCCGCGAAAAGCTTGCTGACGGCCGCGCTCGTGAGATTCGCATTCGGACCTTCATCCCACTTCACGGTGAGCGCACGAGCGCCCTGAATGGCCGACCACGTATTATCCGAGACAACAGCGACGCCGCTTGAAATCGGAACGGTCCTCCTGTAACCGGGGAGCGTTTTGGCTTTCGAGTCATCGAAGCTCGCGGCCTTGCCGCCAAAGACCGGGCAGCGCGCGACCGCGGCATAAACCATCCCCGGCACCTGCGCATCGATCCCGAACTTCGCGCGGCCGTTCACCTTCTCCGGCGTATCGAGCCGCCTGGGCGACTTGCCGATGATTTTGAACTGCTTCGCGTCTTTCAGGGTGACGTTCTTCGGGGGTGTGAGCCGGGCGGCGTCCGTGACGAGATTGCCGTACGTCAGGCGCGCGCTGGTCGCGGTGTTGATCACCGCGCCCTTCTCCGCGCGGCACTGCGAGGCGTCCACTTTCCAGCGATTGGCCGCAGCCTGAATCAGCATCTCGCGCGCAGTGGCGCCGGCACGGCGCAGAGGCACGTAGGACACGCGAATGCTCTGCGAACCGAACACGCCCTGCATGAAGCCGAACTCGCGAGCGACGGGTGGGAACTCGGTGCGGAACTTCGCCCAGTCGAGTTCCAGTTCTTCGACGAGAAGCTGGGAAAGCGAGGTCACAGTGCCCTGCCCCATCTCGGCCTTGTCGATCATGAGCGTCACGCTCTCGTCGGTGCCGATGTGGATATACGCATTCAGCTTCGTCTGAGCCACATTGGTCACCCCGGCGTTCGGCGCCTGGGCGTTCGTCACCTGGGCCGGCAGTTTGAAGCCGACCAGCAGGCCTGCCGTGGCGGAAAGCCCGGTCTGGAGGAATGCACGGCGGTTCATGCTTTGCCTCCTTTGATCTCAGCGGCGCGATGGATCGCCTGGCGGATGTCCTGATAGGTGCCGCAGCGGCAGATATTGCCGTGCATCACTTCATCGATATCGGCGTCGGTCGGCCTGGCCTTCTTCGCGAGCAGCGCGGCGGCGGCCATGATCTGGCCCGATTGACAGTAGCCGCACTGGGGCACGTCCATTTCGGTCCACGCCTTCTGAACCGGGTGCGAATTGTCAGCCGAGAGGCCTTCGATGGTGGTCACGCTCTTGCCCGCGAGCGACCCTACCTGCGTGATACACGAGCGGACGGCCTGTCCATCCACATGCACGGTGCAAGCGCCGCAAAGAGCCATGCCGCACCCGAACTTGGTTCCCGTCATGCCGAGCATGTCGCGGAGATACCAGAGAAGCGGCATTTCGGGCGCGACGTCGGCGGTTTGTGGCTTGCCGTTGAGGCGAAATTGTATCGATGCCATACGGTCAATTCTATCCCGGAATTGCCTCGATCATTCTCCATTCGTTGGCCGCGAATTCGCCGTCGACGCGCATGCCGCCCTCTTCGAGCGCGGCCCGCATACGGGGCACGTCGGCGGCTTCAAAACCACTCAGGATGGCACGCCCGCCGGGCTTCAGCACGCGCCGCCATTCCGTGGCGAGATCCGAAATCCAGGCGGGACTGATATTGGCTACGACGATATCGGCGAAGTGCGCAGGGTAGGATTCGATCGGGTCGCCCGAGAGTTCGACAGCGACGCCTGCTTTCTCGAAATTTTCCCTGGCGACGGATACGGCTTCGGGGTCGTTATCGGTCGCGTAGACTTTGGCGGCGCCGAGCCTGGCCGCGGCTTCGGCCAGTATTCCGGAGCCGGTGCCGACGTCGAAGAGGGTCACCGACGCGGCTGAAGCCGCATCCCCTAAATTCCGTTCGATTGCTTCGAGACAGAGCCGCGTGGTTTCGTGAGCACCCGTGCCAAAGGCCAGCCCGGCGTTCACGGTGATCCGGATGCGGCCCGGAGGGGTGGGATCGTCCCGCCATTCCGGACAAACGAAAATGCGGCGCCCGATTTCCATGGGCTTCAGGAATTCATGGGCGAAGGCGACCCAGTCGCGCAGGTCCGCCGGCT
>DASPQQ010000138.1:0-6911 GCA_035624885.1 Bryobacteraceae bacterium
AAGCCAAAGCGGAGGCGCCGCAAGTTGCCGAGTATACCGTCAACGTCGGGACCAAGGTGCCGTTGAGCCTGATCAACAGCATCAGCACCAAGCACTCGGCGGCGGGCGATCGCGTCTATCTCGAGACGGCGTTTCCGATTCTGGCGAACGGGCGGATCGTTATTCCGGTGGGCAGCTATGTGACCGGAACCGTGACGCAGATCAAGAGGCCGGGCCGCGTGAAGGGGCGCGGCGAACTGTACGTGCGCTTCGACTCGCTGACTCTGCCCAACGGCGTCACGCGCGGCTTCGGTTCGCGGCTGGGTTCGGTGGATGCGCGCGCCAACGAAAAGCTGGATCAGAAAGAGGGCATGATCAGGGGCGATTCGAACAACGGCGGTGACGCGCGCGTGATCGGTGAAACGGCGGCGAGCGGCGCGTCCATCGGCGCGATCGCCGGCGCGGCGGCGGGTCATGCCGGTCTCGGCGCGGGTATCGGCGGTGCGGCCGGCGCCGCGGCCGGACTCGCGGGTGTTCTTCTGACGCGCGGCCCCGAAGCCGTGCTGGCCAAAGGCAGCACGGTGGAAATGGTGCTTGACCGCCCGCTCGTCTTCGACATGAACGAAGTCAACTTCTCTCCGGCCGCCGCCGCGGCTCCCGGCCATTTCTCTGACGGCGCCGGTCCGGATACGGCTCCGAAGCAGCCGGCCTTGACCGGCGCGGCGCGCCGCTTCCCGTTCTGAGTTTCTACAGCAGATAACCGGAAAGCGCCATCGCCACTCCCAGGAGCGCGCTGATCGTCCCCGCCACGGGGAACAGCTTCGACTTCGAAATGAAGTAGAGCGACGCGAGGATCATCCCGACTTCGAGCAGTCCTTCGCCGAAATCGAAACGCAGCGCCTGCTTCTCGATGGCTTCGGCCTTCTCGTCCGTCTTCCGCGCATCGTCCTGCGCCGCGTCGGATTCCTTCGCGTAGCGCTCTTTCTCCTTCGTGTAACGCGCCAGCGCCTTCTCCGCGGCGGGATTCGAGGCGCCGAGCGCATGCAGCAGATCCTCACCGAGTTCGAGCGAATGGAACTTGATGCGCTTCGCCTGGTAGTAGGCCCACTTGTCATTGGCCGTCGATTTGTAGAGCACCGCATCCGTATGGGCCCGGTGCGAGATGATGGTGACGACGCCGAGCAGGACCGCGATCACGGCGGTCAGGACGCCGATCTTCTTCCCGAACTCGTCAGCGTTTTCGACTTCGGAATGGATTTCCAGTTCGGCCATGGCGTCCATTGTAAGCGCAGGGAGACAGGAAACTGGCACCGGATCATGAATACTGGATGGGGATGGCGCTCGAACTCGCCCGCGAGGCCGAAGCCGAGGGCGAAGTGCCGGTCGGCTGCGTGATCGTGGCGGGCGGGGAAGTGATCGGCAAGGGGCGCAATTCGCCCATCGCGCTGATCGACCCGACGGCCCACGCCGAGATGCTGGCTCTTCGCCAGGCTGCTCTCGCCATGAGCAACTACCGGCTCACCGATGCCACGCTTTATTCGACGCTCGAACCCTGCGTGATGTGCGCGGGCGCGCTGGTGATGGCGCGGATTCCGACGCTGGTGTTCGGCGCGCGTGATCTCCGCTTCGGCGGCGTGCGCGCCAAGTTCCAGATCGCCGATTCCCCGCTGCTGAATCACCGGGTGGAAATCGTCGAAGGCGTGCTCGGCGCGGAATCGACCGCGCTGCTGCAGAAGTTTTTCTCTACTCGCCGCGAGCCGTAACCGTGCTCTGCCAGATGGCCCTGCCGACGAAGAACGGCCCCATCTTCTCCATGAAGGTCGACGTCTGCTTCGTCTTCCGCATCGCCTGCACGCAGGCCGAGAGAGGATAGAGTTCCCTGCCGATCAGCCCGATGACGAAGTCGTTGTCGTGCTGATCCATGCCGAAGCAGGCAAGGCGCATGTCGGTGGCGAGCTCCGCTTCGCCGAAAGCATGACCGATGCGGCCGTGCTCGCGCAGGATCGCGGTCTGCTCTTCCTGGGGCAGGGCATTGAACTCACCCTTGCGCCGCAGCGGATACCAGACGTGCCATCTCCATTCGGGCATGGTCACGGTGCGGCGCGGACGGTCGAGCAGCCAGTCTTCAAGATTCGGTTCGTGGCCGAGCGAATAGGTGCGGCCGAGCATGGTGAACTCCGGCCGCAGCACGAGATCGCTGAACTTGTGGTTCAGGAAGGTGCGCAGTTCTCCGACGAAGAAGTCGGGCTTGTCGCTCCAGGTAAGCAGCCCGACGCCCCGCGGATCGTTTGCGTCTTCATAGAGCACCGATTCAAACGGTGCGTGCTGCACCGCGCTGACGAGGCTTGCGGTGCTCTCCGCGCCGGTGAAGACGAGGAGCTGGAAAAACATGCGGCGATCCGACGTCTGCTGCACGCCGCCCCGTACGCCGCCCTTTTCTCTGATATCGACAGGTTCCATCGCATCCAGCGTAGCGCTGCGACTGTTGTGGCGCCACGAGGAAGGGCTGCCGGTTCTCTTTTGAGCGCGGCGTGAAACAGACGAGTTGCATTGGAGCCGCTGTTTACGGGCTCTTCGCTGATCCATGCGAGCTTCGCGAGGTCAGCGGATGCGCGATGAGAGAGATCGCGCGAGGAGGAGGCCCACTACAAGTTTGGGTCGAAATGTCATTTTTCTCTTGACATTCGTCTCCGGTAACTCTATATATGAATCACAACGCGATTTTTCGGAATCGCTAAATTCGAATTGGGAGATTCAATCGATGAAGAACGCAACCAAGAAGAAGGCTGCTGCAAAGAAAGCTCCGGCCAAGAAGAAGAAGTAAGTTTCCTCCACAGGGTTAAACGACAGAGCGGCTCCGGCGACGGAGCCGCTTTTGTTTTGTGTGTACGCCTGCCGGCATCTTCAGACAACCGGCGGACACCGCTCGGCAAAGCGCGTGGCCTGTTCGAATGCGTACGCCATGCGCAGCACCTCGAGTTCGCCGCGCTGTCTGCCCACGATCTGCAATCCCACCGGTAGTCCCTCCGCGGTGAAGCCGCACGGCATCGAAATGGACGGCGCTTCGGTGACCGAGATCATCCAGCAGCACTGGATCCAGTCGATGTAGTTCGTCATGCGCACGCCGTTGATCTCCTTCACCCATGGTTCCCTCACGTCGAAGGGCGGCACCTGCGTCGACGGCAGGATGAAGAAGTCCCGGGTTTCGAGAAAGCGCCGCATCGCTTCGAAGACGCGCGTGTGGCGCGCTTTGGCGCGCGCCCACTCCGCCGCCGTGATTTTCGAGCCCGCTTCCACCGATTCGCGGATGGTGTCCTTGAACAGTTCCGGCCGGCGCCGCACGCTTTCGCCGAAGCTGGCCGCGAAACTGAAGAGGCGCAGCGTCCGGTAAGCTTCTTCGCCGCCTGAGAGATCCGGTTCGGCTTCTTCCACGATGCAGCCGAGATCTTCGAAGGTCCGGCGCTGCGCGTTGACCACGTTGACGACGCGCGGATCGAACTCCAATCCGCCGAGATCGCTGAACCACGCGACGCGCGCGCCTTTCATGCTCCGCTCGAGCGGCGCGCGGAAGATGGAACCGGGTTCCGCGATCGAAATCGGACAGCGCGCATCCGGTCCGGCCATCACGCTCAGCAGCAGCGCGACATCCGCGACGGTGCGCGCCATGGGTCCGCACACCGAGAATGTGGCCCACGCGTCCACCGGCGACATCTCCGGCACGCGGCCGGGGGCGGGACGGAATCCGACCACGTTGCAGTAAGCCGCCGGGTTGCGCAGCGAACCGCCGTTATCGGTTCCATCGGCGAGCGGAACCATGTTGCAGGCGAGCGCGACCGCCGATCCGCCGCTCGACCCGCCGCACGTCTTCGTGAGATCCCACGGGTTGAGCGTGGCGCCGAACACTTCGTTGAAGGTCTGGGAGCCCGCGCCGAACTCGGGCGTGTTGGTTTTGCCGATGACGATGCCGCCCGCGTCTTTGATGCGCGCGACATGGATCGCATCGCGATCCGGTGTGAAGTCCTTGTAAATCGGGGAACCCCACGTGGTGCGGATGCCGGCGGTCGGGACGAGATCCTTGATCGCGACCGGCAATCCGTGCAGCGGACCGGGTTCCTCGCCGCGCGCCTGCGCTTCATCCGCCTTCGCGGCTTGCGCCATGGCCTGATCCGCCACGGGCGTGACAATGGCATTGACCTGCGGATTGATGCGATCGATCTGCCTGAGGTGCGCGGCCATGGTCTCGCGCGCGCTCAACCGGCCCGCGCGAATCAGCCTTGCCATCCCGGTCGCGTTCAGTCTCGTGATTTCGACGTCTGTCATCGCCTGCTTTGTCACCGGATTACAATGACTCACTATATGCCTGGGGTTCCGCAGGTGACGCGGCAGGTTCCGGTTTATGCAGCCGGCGAGCTCAGCGTGCTGCCGGATCATCCCGTCGTGATTCGCGGCTTCCGGCCCGAACTCGATTGCCGCTCGATCGAAGATCTTCTTCTCGCGGCCGGCTCGCCCACCATCTCCGGCAGCCGCGACGGCGACATCTGCGAGTATTTCGAACTCCCCTCGGACCAGGTCGCGCGGCAATTTCGCGCCGGCACGCTGGGATTCAACGTTGTCGACAGCTACGTAGAGAGCGGCGCGCTCACGATTCCTCCGGTGATCGGAGCGAAGAACCTTCTCCTGTGCTCGGAAGCCACGCGTCACTATGAGAAGTCGCTCATCATCACCCGGAGGGGCACTTTCACCCGGACGCACAGCGACGCGGGAGGGCTCGGCGGCTGGATGTTCCTGTTCGCTGGCCGCAAGATCTGGCATCTGTGGGACCGCGTCTGGTTTCCGCTTCTCTATGACGTCGTGAACGAGACCTGCTTCGACGAGTTCGCGCACCCGCATCCGGACGCCGAATACCGCCGGATCCTCGAGGAACTGCCGCGCTGGGAAGCGTCGATCGGCGCCGGAGAACTTCTCTGGTTTCCCGAAGCCTGGCCGCATCGCGTCTGGACAACCGAAGACGCGTACGGCTACGGCGGCTCGACGCTCGACGAGGAACGGCTCGGCCACGCCGTCGAAGCCATCCTGCGCGACCAGCGCCTCGGTTTCCCCGATTCGCTCCACATCGTTTCCTTCCTGAATGAACTGATGGCCACGGATCAACTGCCGGCCGAGCCATACCTCCAGCGCATCGAAGAAGTGCGCCGCGCGTGGGAGAAGAACCGCTGAGCGCTCCATCTGCAGCGGCGCTGGGCGCCACCCTGCGCGAATTCATCGAGTACGCCAGATGGGGCGACCCGACGCAGAATCAGGCCGAGCTCGGCGAACTGCTCACGCTGACGGACGACTTCCTCAAATCCCGCGGCCTCGACTACTGGGTCGATTTCGGCGTTCTGCTCGGCGCGGTGCGGCACCGCCGTCTCGTTCCCTGGGATCATGATCTGGATATCGGGATGTGCGCGGAACCCTTCGCGGCGCTCGTGGCTGAATGCGAGCAACTGAAATCCTCCGGCCCGCTCCGGTTCCGCCGGGCCTGCCCGCATGTCTATCGATTCCTGCTCGGCAAGGTCTGGGTCGATATTTTCGAGTACGAAATGCGAGGCGGCAAACTTTGCCCGGCGCTCTCGATCGAGGATCGCGAAGGCGATCCCTGTTACGCCGATCACCCCGTGGAAGAGATCCTGCCGCTCATTGAACTGCCGGTCGGAGGACGCCTCGTCAGTGGGCCCCGCAACCCGCAGGCCTGCCTGCGCCGCTATTACGGCGACTACACGCGCTTCCCGCCGATCCCGCTCTTCTTTCTCTTCCTGCACCATCCTTTCGCCGCGCCGCGCCTGATCGCGCGTGCTGGAGACAGCGCATGAAGGCCATCATCCTCGCCGCCGGCTACGGGCGCCGCATGCGGCCCCTGACCGACCGCACCCACAAGACCCTGCTTGAAGTCAGTGGCCGCACCATCATCGGCCGCATCATGGACTGCCTGATCGAGGAGCAGATCCGGGAGACGGTGGTGGTGACCGGCTACCGGGCCGAAGAACTCGAGACGTGGCTGCGCGCGAACTATCCCGGCTACCGATTCCAGTTCGTCCACAATCTGCGCTACGCCGAAACCAACAACATCCATTCGCTGGCTCTGGCGTTCGAACACACCGCGCTCGACCAGGACATTGTCCTGATCGAATCCGATCTGGTCTTCGAGCCGGCTGTGCTCGAGCGTCTGGTCCGGTCCCCGCACGAGAATGCCGCGCTGCTCGATCACTACCGCACCGGCATGGACGGAACCGTGGTCAGCCTCGAAGACGGCGCGATCACGAGCGTGATCCCGCCGCACCTGCAGCGGCAGGATTTTTCCTTCGCCGACAAGTTCAAGACCCTGAACATCTACAAGTTCTCGCGCGAATTCTGCGCCACGCGCCTCGGCGACCTGCTGACGTTCTACTCGCGCTTCATCGACGACAACTGCTATTACGAACTCATCCTCGGCATCCTCATCTACATGCGCCAGGCGCGCATTCACGGCGAGGTGCTCGAAGGCGAGCGCTGGGCCGAAGTCGACGATCCGAACGACCTGCACGCGGCGGAATTCGTTTTCAACGCGCCCGCGCGGCGCCGGATTCTCGAATCCACCATGGGCGGCTTCTGGCAGATGAACGTGCTCGATTTCGCGTTCATCCGCAACATGTACTTCCCCACGCCCGCCGTCGTCGCCGAGATGCGCAATTCGCTGCCCGCGCTGCTGCACAACTACGGGTCGGCGCAGCGCACCCTGAACGAAAAGCTCTCCTGCTTCCTGCTGTGCCGGAAAGAACGCGTGCAGACGCTCAATGGCGCGTCACAGATCTATCCGATCCTGCGCGGGCTATGGGCGGGGCGGAAGGCTCTCATCCCGCAGCCGACGTTCGGCGAGTATCCCGCGGCGTTCCCTCTTCACGAAACCTATTCCG
>DASPQQ010000139.1:0-5088 GCA_035624885.1 Bryobacteraceae bacterium
CGAGGTGAAGGTGACCCGATGCCATGTCCCGGCCACGTACGGGAAGAGTTATGCCGGGCGCATGTGGGCATTTTTCGGATTCACCGTGTCCGCCTGCACCGCCGCGCTCCACGCCGAACGGCCGGATGTCGTGATTGCCACCTCGCCTCCGCTGATCGCGGTGATCCCGGGATGGGTGGCGGCACGGGCCCGCTTTCGACCGGCACCGTGGATTTTCGAGATACGCGATCTCTGGCCGGAGAGCGCGATCACGACCGGCGTACTCGGAAAGGATTCGCTGCTCGCGAAGATCCTCTATCGCCTCGAACGATGGGCCTGCGCGAGCGCGGCGAAGATCAACGTGCTCACGCCGGCCTTTCGGGATGACCTCATCCAGCGCGGTCTCGCCCAACCGCCGAAGATTTCGTTCGTGCCGAACGGAGCCGATCTCGAGCACTTTACGCCCGGCCCGAGAGAGAACACCGCCCGCCGGGAACTGGGCTGGGGCAACCGGTTCGTGGCCATGTACGCGGGAGCGCACGGGCGGGCGAATGCGCTCGATCAGCTGGTAAAGGCTGCGGAACTGCTGCGCCATCGCGACGATATTTTCATCGCGTGCCTCGGCGACGGGCCGGAACGCAGGCGCCTCGAGAGCGAGGCTGCGGTTCGCGGCTTGTCGAATATTCGCTTTTACGGACCTTTCCCGAAAGACCGCATGCCGGAGATCGTGAATGCGTGCGATCTCGGGATGGCCGTGCTGCAGAACAATCCCACGTTCCGCACGGTTTATCCGAACAAGGTGTTCGACTACATGTCCTGCGCGCGGCCAGTTCTCATTGCCATCGATGGCGTGGCCCGCGCGCTGATCTGCGACGAAGCGCAGGCCGGTGTCTTCGCGGAGCCGGAGAACCCGCAGGCCATCGCGGACGCTGTCTGCCGCCTCGCCGCGGATCCGGGTCTTCGCGCGGAACTCGGACGCAGAGGCCGTGCGTGGACGCTCGCGAACGCGGGACGCGAAGCTCTCGCCGAGCGTTATCTCGACGTCATGAAGAAAGTGATCGATCCTTCCTCGGAACCGGCCAGCGACGTCCGCGAGGCCACCATCGGCACGTCATGAAACCGCTCCTTGCGCTCGTGGCGGGCGCACGCCCCAACTTCATGAAGATTGCGCCGGTGCTCCGCGCGATCGATGACATGAAACCCGGCTTTGCGCCTGTTCTGGTGCACACGGGCCAGCATTACAGCCCCGAGCTTTCCGACATCTTCTTCACGCAGCTCGGAATTCCCGCGCCGGATGTGCATCTGGAAGTCGGCTCCGGTCTTCACGGCGAACAGACGGCTCGCATTCTGGAAGCGTTTGAGGCTTTCCTGCTCGGCTCGTCTCCGCGCGTTGCGGGGGTGATGGTGGTGGGCGACGTGAACTCGACCGTCGCGGCGGCGCTGGCGGCGGCGAAACTGCGGATCCCCGTGATTCACCTCGAAGCCGGGCTGCGGTCGTTCGACCGCCGGATGCCCGAGGAGATCAACCGGCTTGCCACCGACGCAATCTCGGATCTGCTTCTTGTCAGCGAGCCGGCCGGCGAAACGAATCTGCGGAACGAAGGTGTTCCCGAGTCGCGCATTCGCTATGTGGGCAACGTCATGATCGACACGCTCGCGCATCATTTGCGGTCCGCGCCTGCCGTCGCGAATCGTGATCCCTTCGCCCTCGTCACTCTGCACCGGCCGTCGAACGTGGACTCGCGTGAAACGCTCGCGGCCATCGTTGGTTTCCTCGGCCGCATCGCGCAGCGGCTGCGGGTGGTTTTCCCCGCGCATCCGCGCACGGCCGGAAAACTGCGGGAGTTCGGGCTGCTGGAGAGCGTTGCGGCACGCGGCATCGAACTCATCCCGCCGCAGGGTTATATCGAAAACCTCGGGTTGATGCGGACGGCCACCGTCGTTCTCACGGACTCCGGCGGTATACAGGAAGAGACGTCGTATTTGTCGGTCCCCTGTCTTACCCTGCGGGAAAATACCGAACGGCCATCCACTGTATCCGCCGGGAGCAATACGCTGGTCGGTCTCGATTTCGGCAAAGCCGCGGGCCTGATTGACGACATTCTCGCGGGCCGGTACAAGAAGAGCCAGGCGATTCCGGGCTGGGATGGCTGCGCCGCCCGGCGCGTCGTCACTGTGGTGAACGGTTTTCTGGAGAGCGCATCGTGCTTTACCGCCGCTACCTGAAGCCTGCGGCGGACTTTACCCTGGCCGCCGCGGGCCTCGTGGCGCTGTCTCCCGTGTTGGGTGTTCTGGCAGCGGCGATCCGGCTGCGGCTCGGCAGCCCGGTGGTTTTCCGCCAGACCCGGATTGGACGCGATGACAGGCCCTTCCTGTTCGTCAAGTTCCGAAGCATGACGGACGAACGGGACGCGAACGGAATCCTGCTGCCGGATGGCAAGCGTCTCACGCCTTTCGGCCGCTTCCTGCGCGCCACGAGTCTCGACGAACTGCCGCAGCTTTGGAATGTCGTGAAGGGCGAAATGAGCCTGATCGGCCCCCGGCCGCTGTTGCCGCAGTATCTGCCGCGCTATTCGCCGGAACAGCGCCGCCGTCACGAAGTGAAGCCGGGAATCACCGGATGGGCGCAGGTCAACGGAAGGAACAGCGTCACGTGGGACGAGAAGTTCCGCCTCGATGTCTGGTACGTGGATCACGCGAGCTTCGCGCTGGATGTGAAAATTCTCGCCATGACGCTGGTGAAACTGGTGCGCCGCGAAGGCATCAATCAGGCCGGCAACGCGACCATGGAGGAGTTCCGGGGCAACGCCGGGTCGGCGCAATGAAGGGAAGAGATCCGATCGACGTCCTGGTCCCGCTGCTCTCGGACCCGCCGGATTTGTCTGCGCTCGACGATGAGCAGCTCTGGGAGGCCGTGACGAAAAATGCAGGGCCGTATGGCGTTGCTCCGCTGGTGGCGTTTGCCGTCCGTCCACACGTTTCCGGCCAACGGCGGCAATGGTGCGACGAAGTGCTCGCACGGAGCTGGGGCAGGCATGAGCGCATGCTTCGCCAGTTGCGGTGGCTCACGGATCTCTTCGAAGCGAAAAATGTGCCAACGATCGCGCTCAAGGGTCCGGCGCTGGCCGAGCGATATTACAAGCCGGCTTTTCTCCGGAAACCCTCGGGGGATCTGGACCTGGCCGTTCGCGAGGAAGATCTGCGCAAGGCCTGCGCACCTTTGCTCCGGGAAGGCTACACCTTCGAAGTGCCGCTCGAGGAAGCGGTCAAGCGTAGCTATCATGTGGAACTCCTTCACGCTTCGCGGCCCAAGGTCGAACTGCACTTCCGCCTGAGCCACAAGGCTCTCGGCGTCCCCGTCGACGAGTTCTTCGAGAGAGCCGTCAGCTTGCAACTGTCCGACGGCCGGGAGATCCAGGTCCTCGCTCCGGCCGACCAGCTTCTGCATCTCGTCCTGCATCTGGCGCAGTCGCGTTTCGGCACCCTGTTTCATCTCTGTGAGATCCGGCTGGTCTCGCATCTCGAGCCTCCGGCCGTTCGCGCGGAAGCGATCCGGCAGGCCGCGGATCGCGGTTTTCGCGGCGCTGTTCGCATGGTGGACATCGCCTTTCGGTCGCACTGGGGTGACGAATTCATTCCGCCGCAGACCCTGCTGCCGCCCACCTGGCTCAGCTGGCGTCTGAATGAGAAACTGCTAAGGGCGTTCGAACGGTGGTCAGAGCCTGGCCGCAGCCGGACTCTCGCGACTCTGCTGCACGGGCGCTGGCTCGACCTTCAGGTGACCGATAGCGCAGGCGATGCTGTTCGCTCGCTCCTGCTGCTGGCCAGTGCCGCGCGATTTCAGAGCGCCAGATCGCAGTGGGCATCCGGCAGGAAAATCTCCTACGGGCCGGATCTCTCATCCACGCCGGCGCGCAAAAACGACACAATCCCTTAGCGTTCGTGCGGATCTTCGAGGTACGTGTAGCCGTGCAGGCCTTCCTCGTAGAACCGCAGCAGCCGCCCGGATTCCTCATACCCCAGCCGGCCTTCGCGCACTGCCGCTTCCACGCTGCGCCGCAGCCGCGCGATCAGGTTGTCCGCCTTGAACTGAACGTAGTTCAGCACCTCGCGGACCGTATCGCCCTTGATCACTTCGTCGAGAATCACTTCGCCTTCCGGACTCAGCCGGACATGCACCGCGTTCGTATCGCCGAACAGATTGTGCAGGTCGCCGAGAATCTCCTGATAGGCACCCACCAGAAACGTTCCGATGTAGTAGTCGGAGCCGTTGTATTCGTGCAGCGGCAGCGTGCGTTTCACGTCGCGCCGGTCGATGAACTGATCCACCTTGCCGTCGGAGTCGCAGGTGATGTCCCCCAGCACGGCGTGATGGGTCGGCTTCTCGCCCAGGCGGTGAATGGGCATCACCGGAAAGAGCTGCTTGATGGCCCAGCTGTCCGGCATGCTCTGGAAGAGCGAGAAATTGCAGAAGTAGGTGTCGGAGAGCATGGCGTCGAGGCCCTCCAGTTCTTCCGGGAAGAACTCGAGTTCCCGCGCCATCTTCTGGATCTTGCGGCAGATCGCCCAGAACAGATTCTCGCCGATGCAGCGCTGCTCGAGCGGCAGATAGCCGAGGCTGAACAGATTCAGCGCCGAATCGAGCGCCTGCTGCGCGTCGTGATACGACTCGAGCAGGTTCCGCGAATTGACCCCGCGGTACGTTTCCTGGAGATCGATCAGCGGCTGCTCGGGATCGCCCGGCAGCTCCTGCGGCACCTCCTCTTCACCCAGACCGGAGACGCCCAGCACGTTGAACACGAGCACGCTGTGATAGGCGGCAATGGCGCGTCCGCTCTCCGTGATGATCGAGGGATGCGGCACGTTCGATTCGTCGCACACGTTCTGAATGTGATAGACGACGTCGTTGGCGTACTCCTGCAAGGTGTAATTCACGCTCGATTCGAAATCGGTCTGCGAACCGTCGTAATCGATGCCGAGCCCGCCGCCCACGTCGAGATACTTCAGGCCCGTCGCGCCGGCGCGCCACAGCTCCGCGTAGAGCCGCGCGGCTTCGGTCACCGCGCCCTTGATCTGCCGGATGTTGGTGATCTGGCTGCCGAGGTGGAA
>DASPQQ010000140.1:0-9329 GCA_035624885.1 Bryobacteraceae bacterium
ACTTCCGCGCCGCGCCTCTCAAACTCGAACGCGAAAAATCCGGTTGCCGAACCAACATCGAGCACACTCTTCTCGCCGAGATCGCCCGGGAGCCCGAACGCCCCCAGCGTCTCGCGGAAATCGTACATGCCGGGCGTGGGCGGAAGCCCGGAACCCAGCTCGACCGTGTGATACCAGTAATACCGCTCGATATCCGCGAATCCCTTCCCGCGCATGCGGCTGTTGAAGAGATCGAGATCCGCGGCGTACTGTGACGCGATCTCGCGCAATGCTTCGGCAGAATCCGACAAGGGACTATTTTGACACGCCCCGGTCGTGGTGGTGCAGCGTGACCGCAATGCTGCGCAGCCGGAAGATGCCGCGCCGCGCCTCGTCGCCCGCGATGACGCGGAACGTGATCGCGTCATCCACGTAATCGCTGAGCCGCGATTGTTCGATGTCGCCGTCGGCGAGGCCCAGCGAAATCGTGTACGTTGCCGACGGCACTTCCGGCATCGTCCAGTGGAAATCGATCGCGTGCGTGTGGCCGCGCGCCATCACCGGCACGGGATAATTTTCCCGCGCCGTGTTCGATCCGAAAATGTTCTCGCCGCGCGTGTTGCGCACGAGAAAACCGGCGATGAGCGATTCGATCTGATCCTCCACGCGAAAGCGCATGCGCACGGTGACGCGCTCGCCCGCGTGAACCTCGCGCACCGGCCGGTACGCGTGATCGAGCAGTTCCGCGCCCACGATCAGCGCGCGCCGGTCGCCATAACGATGGCTGCCTTCGAGCCCCATCGGCTCCACATCTATCGCATCGCCCGATGCCTCGATGCGTTCGGCCGGCGCATGCGCGATCTCGCGTCTCGTCGTGGCCAGCAGATAATCCTGAATCACACCGTCCGCCGGACCCAGCGCCTGCACCCGCCCGTTCTGCAGCCAGAGACACCGCTCGCAAAGGGCCTTCACGTCGGTCGTGTCGTGGGAGACAAAAAGAATCGTCGTGCCGCGCGCGCGCAGGTCGTGAATGCGCCGCATGCAGCGCTGCCGGAACGCGATATCGCCCACCGCCAGCGCTTCATCGACAATCAGAATCTCCGGATCGACGTGCGCCGAAACCGCGAAGGCGAGCCGCAGAACCATGCCGGTCGAGTAGGTCCGGATCGGCTGGTCGATGAAATCGCCGATCTCGGCGAAGCGCTCGATCGAAGCGAAGCGTTCGTCAATCTCCTGCCGGCTGAGACCCAGGATCGAACCGTTGAGATAGACGTTGTCGCGTCCGGAAAACTCGGGCGAAAAACCGGAACCAAGTTCGAGCAGCGCCGAGAGCCTGCCATTCACCTGAACCGTGCCGGACGTCGGCCGCAGAATCCCGGCGATCATCTGCAGCAGCGTGCTCTTGCCCGAACCGTTCGCGCCCACGATCCCGAACGCCTCGCCGCGCTCCACCGCGAAGCTGACATCGCGCAGAGCCCAGATGCCGTCGCTGAGCTTCGCCGCAGAACGGAACAGGCGCCGCAGGCGGGCGGCAGGCGAGCCTTCGAGCGGGTAATTCTTCGAAAGGTTTCTGACCTCAACTGCCGTCACGGCTTTATTTATACGCCGCGCAGACCACGCGTTTGCCCCGCGCATGCTGCTCGTAGGCGCCCGCCTGCGGAGCCAGAATCTCCGCCCGGCGGAAACCGGCCTGCTTCAGCATGTAGAGCAGCGCTTTGGGCGAAGGACACGTCGCCATCGGGCTCACGCCCGTTTCGCGATTGCCCGCGTCGAACTCGCCCGATTCGTCGATGACCGCGAGAATCCCCTGATAGGGCCGCGTCCACTCGCGCGAACCCCATTCGGCGAAGCCCTCGACTTCGTCCACCACCTGCGTCTCGATCACGCACAGTTCGCCCGTCACCGCGGCCACCTGGCGCAGACAGCGCATCGGGTCTTCCACGTGATAGAGCACGCCGAGGAACAGCGTCAGTTCGAACGTCCGGCCGAGGTCCGCCGCCAGCGTCTCCACGCGGCCGAGCGAATACTGGATGTTCGTGATCCCCATCGCATCGGCCACGAAGCGCGCGCGCCGCAGATTTTCCGGACGCGCATCGATTCCTGTGACGCGCCGCGCGCCGCGCCGCGACATGGCGAGCGAATAGAAACCCTCGTGGCAGCCGATATCGAGGCATTCGATGCCGGACAGGCGGCCGCCGAAATGCGCGTCGATGGCGCGATTCGCCATCAGGAGCCGCGTCTCGAAGATATCCACCACGCTCGCCGGAATGGCGGGCGTGGTTTCGAGGCCCCCGCCGAAATCGAAACGGTAAAACCACGGGCCAAGGTCGGCGATGCCCTGGCGGATCTGTTCGGTTGTCATGAGCCCCTGCGCCAGAGCCAGCCATCCGGCCAGTAAGTGATGTTCTCGCGCAGATCGCTCTGGTTGAACGGCCACTCCGGCTGGCGCTCTTCGAATTCGGGATGTCCGGCCAGGAAGTCGGCTGCCGCCGCGCAGGGATTATCCTGCGCCCACTCCGGCTTTCCGCCCGGCACGTCCGTCAGGTCGCGCATAATGCCGTCGGTAACAACGATACAGGAACCGGGTGTCACCAGCGGCGCCCAGGCATCGAGTTCGCGCCGCACGTGCGCCTTCGAGTGGTCGGAATCGAGAATCACCATCACTTTTTCGCCCGGCTGGATCATGGCCCGCACCTGCTCCACCACCGCCGGCGCGGCCGAATCGCTCTCGATCAGGGTGACCCGGCGCCCCACCCGGTGATTCGCCATCGCCTCGCGGGTGCGCTGGTGGATCGTCACGTCGATCCCGATCACGCGCCCTTTTCCCAGCGCCTCGCAGATCGTGGCGTGGAAGAGCATCGAGCCGCCGTAGTAGACGCCGGTCTCGATGATGACGTCCGGCTGCAACCGGTAGAACACTTCCTGGAGCCGCACCAGATCCTCCGGCAGTTGCTGGATCAGGCTGCCGAACCAGGTCATCGTGAAGTAGTAGCGGACGCCCCAGCCGATCCGCACCCATTCGCGGCTCACCAGCTCAAAGGCTTCGCGGCTGTAAAGGGGAATCTCGCGGTCCCCGGCAGAGAGGACCATGGCGTCGGTATCGATCGTCAGCCGCATCCGGAAGAGGTCATTATCTCAGGACACACTTCGAGTGCGGATTGGCGCGGTCCTGGGGGAGGAAACGGTTTACTGCGCCGCCGGCGGAGCCATCAGCGGTTCCTTCTGGCCACGGTGGCAGGTGTAGCAGGTCACATGCACCTTGCCGTCCGGGAATTTCGAGTTGATCTCGGCGGTCATCGCGAACATCCTGCGCGCCACGACCTTGGCCGGCTTGTCGTCGGTCGACATGTCGGGCATCGTGTGGCATTCGGTGCACTGCACGCCCAGCCCGCGGGTCGCGTCGCCCATGCCCTGACGCACCTGATCGGGCTTCAGAACCTGCAGATTCTTCGGCGCGGGGCCCTGAGCGAGCAGCATCAAAGCGAAGGCCGGAAATACGAACACGATTTTGCGCATGGGGCCAGTGTACCCAAAAGTGGTTCCGGGCGCACTACCAAAATCCAAATACCCTATTCCAGATAGGGATCCAGAAGATTTTGCTTGAACGCCGGGCATTCACCTGATACTCTATCGGAATAAGGGATTATGTTTACCAGACTCGCACTCCTTTCCGCCGCGCTCGCCGCGCTCTCCTTCGGGCAGGTCGTTGGCGCCTCGATCTCCGGCACCGTGAAAGACAAGAGCGGCGCGGGACTGCCCGGAGCCGCGGTCGACATCCGCAACACCGAAACCGGCGCGGTGCGCAAGCTGACGACGGACGAAGGCGGCCGCTATTCGGCCCCGTCCATCCCGGTCGGAATCTACGAAGTGAGTGCCACGAAAGAAGGTTTTGCCCCGCAGGCGAAGACCGGGATCGAACTGGTCGTCGGCCAGCATTCGACGGTCGATCTCGATCTGGAAGTCGGTGAGCTGAAACAGGTTGTGACCGTCGAGGAGCAGGCAAGCCCGGTGACCCTCTCCACGCAATCGACCTCCGGCCTCGTGAGCGAGCGCCAGGTGAAGGACCTGCCGCTGAACGGCCGCAGCTTCGACCTGCTGATGACCCTGAATCCGGCGGTCGTGAACTACACCGCAGGGCGTTCGGGCGGGGTCGGGACGGCGAGCTCGGCGCTCGGAAACCAGTTCGCCGTGGTGGGCCGCCGCGCCCAGGAGAATCTCTACCTGCTGAACGGCATTGAGTACACCGGCGCGTCTCTGATCAACATCACGCCGGGCGGCGCAAGCGGCCAGCTGCTCGGCGTGGAGGCCGTGCGCGAGTTCAACGTCGTCTCCGACAACTACGGCGCGGAGTATGGGAAACGGTCGGGCGGTCAGGTCAGCATCGTCACGGCGTCGGGCGCCAATGAGGTCCACGGCAGCCTCTACGAATTCCTGCGCAACAGCGACCTCGATGCGCGCAACTTCTTCGACCAGGGCGCCATTCCGCAGTTCCAGCGCAACAACTTCGGCGGCGCGCTCGGCGGGCCAGTCAAAAGGGACAAGCTCTTCATCTTCGGCAACTACGAAGGCTACCGCCAGCACCTGCATGAGAGCGATCTGACGCTCGTTCCGGATAACAACGCGCGCAACGGCATCATCGGCACGGCGAACGTCGGGGTCGCTCCCGGCGTGGCGGCTCTTCTTTCCCTCTGGCCCGTACAGAACGGCCCCGATCTCGGCAGCGGCATCGGCGAAGCCTTCAGCCATCCCCTGCAAACCATCCGCGAGGACTTCGGCACCACCCGTTTCGACTACAACATCTCCAATAACGACACGTTTTCCACCGTCTACACCGTGGATGACAGCGGAGACCTGACGCCTTCCGCCAATCCCTTGAGCAGCGTGGCGGAAAGTGCCCGCAATCAGGTGGCGAGCCTGCAGGAGCAGCATGTCTTCTCCGCTTCCCTGCTGAATACCGCGCGCGTCGGTTTTTCCCGCGGCACCATCTTCTTCACCGGCACGACTCCCGTGAATCTTCCGGGCTGGGTGGCGGGCGACCCGATCGGAGCGGTGGTCATCGGAGGAGGCACCGCTCTGAACGGAGCTTCGTCGATCACCGGGGCCGGCACCAACGCCGGCAGCAACCTGCGCGCATCGCGCAACCTGTTCACTTACGACGATCACGCCGCGTGGACGCACGGCATTCACTCTTTCGAGTTCGGCGGCTGGTTCCAGGCCATTCAGGCCAACGACAACTTCGCGCAGGATCAGTATGGCCAGGCCTCGTTCTCCAACCTGACCACCTTCCTCCAGGGCACGATCGCCACCTTCACCGTAGTGCCCACCCCGACCGAACTCGGCTGGCGCTCCAAAGAATACGCCGGCTTTGCGCAGGATGCCATCAAACTGCGCAGGAACCTCGAGCTGCGCATCGGCTTCCGCTTTGAGGGCACCAACGGCTGGAACGAAGCTTACGGCCGCGCTTCCAACTTCGGTTTCACCGGCGGCGTGATCAACACCACTCCGACCGTCGGCACCTCTGCCTTTACCATCAATCGCGCGAAGTTTCTGCCCGAACCGCGCGCCGGCCTCGCGTGGGATCCGTTCGGCAACAGCAAGACCGTGATCCACGCCGGCGCCGGCATCTATAGGGCGCTGCTCGACAATCTCGATTACCGGCTTGACCAGACCGCTCCGTTCAATACGACGGAATCGATCAAGAACATCGCCGTGAATGGGCTTCTGATCGTGCCCGGTTCGCCGCTTCCGGCGGGCACGAAGATCTCGCCGAGCGGAGTTCAGACCGATCCCTACACCCCGACCGTCATCTCCTGGAGCTTCAAGGTCGAGCAGCAGATCGCGTCCGACACCTCGCTCGGCGTCGGCTACATCGGTTCCCACGGCTATCATGAGCTGCTCTCGGTGGACGCCAACGAACCCATCCCCGGTTCACTCAACGGCCAGGTCTACTACCCGTCGGGCGCGCCCCTGGCCAATCCCGCGCTTGCCAACACCACCACATGGTTCTCCGAGGGCCTGAGCTCTTACAATGCCCTGCAGATCGACGTGAACCGCCGCTTCCACAAGGGGCTGCAGTTCCGCGGCGTCTACACCTGGTCGAAGAGCCTCGATGACGGCACCGCGCTCAACAGCAGCGTGGGATCGAACGCTCCCGGCTTCGTCATGTTCCCGCTCGACCCGAAACTCGACTGGGGTCCCTCGACCTCCGACGTGCGCAATCTCGCGGTCCTCAACGGGACTTACGCTCTGCCCTTCACGGCGAAAGCCGGCTTGGCGAAGAAGCTGGTGGAGGGTTGGTCGATCAGCGCCATTGAGACGCTGCAGTCCGGCTTCCCATTCACGCCCAGCCTCGGTTACAACCCGACGAACAACGGCGACAGCCGCAATCCGATCCGGCCATCCGTCAACCCGGCCTTCACCGGGCCGGTGATCCTCGGAAACCCGAACGAATGGTTCAACCCGGCGGCATTCCTCAACCCGGCATCGGGCACCTACGGCAACCTGGGGCGCGACACCCTCAACGGCCCCGGCCTCGCCGAGCTCGACTTCTCCGCCCTGAAAGTCACGCCGATCAACGAGCGGGTGAAACTCCAGTTCCGCGCCGAGTTCTTCAATATCCTGAACCGCGCGAACTTCGGGATTCCCAACACGGTTGTGTTCACGGCGGCCGGGACCACCCCCTCGCCCACGGCTGGCGTCATCACCAACACCGCGACGACCTCCCGCCAGGTCCAGTTCGGCCTGAAGCTCCTGTGGTAGCTTTCTCCAAATCTCTATCGGGAATGGGGTATACTAAGCCAACGGATCGGTTTCTGTGGAAATACTGGCTGGGTTTGTCATAGCGCTGGCAATCGGGATCACCGGGGTAGGTGCCGGCAGCATCACCGCGCCGATCCTGATCCTGTTCTTCCGCCAGTCGGCGAGCGACGCGGTCACGACGGCCCTGGTCTTCGGGACCGTGGTGAAGCTGATCGCCACTCCCATCTACCTCTCGCGCGGCCACGTGAACTTCCGTGTCCTGAAGTTCATGGCGATGGGCGGCTTGCCCGCCGTTCTGCTCGGCAGCTACGTCCTGACCCTGCTCGACCAGAAGGCCATGACCAACCCGGTGCTCCTGATCGTCGGGCTGACCGTGCTGGCGACGGCCGCCGCCACCTTGTGGCGCAGCCTCGCGAAAACCATCGCGGTCCGGCCGGCTCCGCACCCGAAGCTGCTGCCGTGGATCGTGGCGCCGATCGGCTTCGAAGTCGGCTTTTCGTCCGCAGGCGCGGGCGCGCTGGGCACCATCGTGCTGATGCGCTACACCGATCTCGCGGCTTCGGACGTGGTCGGCACCGATCTCGCCTTCGGGCTCCTGCTCTCGATCTTCGCCGGCGGCATTCACGCCAGCATGACCGGCGTGCCGTGGCTGATCCTTGGCAAGCTGCTCCTCGGCGGCATCCCGGCGGTGCTGATCGGGACGCAGCTCATCCACGTGGTCTCGCCGCGCAAGATGCGGCTCGCGCTGTGCGTGTGGCTGATCTACATCGGCGGCCAGCTCACGCAGCGCGGCATCTCGGGTTTCACCACTTCCGTGAAGGCCGCACAGGCCACTCAGGCCGCCGCTTTGCCCGGCGCCGCGACAAAACGGTAACCCACACCGCGCACCGTCAGCAGGTGCTTCGGCGAAGTGGGATCGTCCTCGATATAACGCCGCAACCGCACGATGAAATTGTCGATGGCGCGCGTATCGGTGTCTTCATGCAGACCCCAGACCTGTTCGAGCATCGTCTTGCGCGAAACCGCTTTGCCTTCGTGCTGGATCAGATAGCGCAGGACGTTCATTTCCATCAGCGTCAGCGGGAAGACCTGGCCGCGCACGTGCAGCTCCAGCAGATCGTAATGGATCGATTTGTCGCCGAAAGTGTAGATGTTGGTTTCCGGCTGCAGCCAGGCCTTGCGGCGCAGCAGGCCGCGGATGCGCGCGATCAGGATGCTGAGCT
The DNA here is from genome assembly GCA_035624885.1 of Bryobacteraceae bacterium. Taxonomy (GTDB): domain Bacteria; phylum Acidobacteriota; class Terriglobia; order Bryobacterales; family Bryobacteraceae; genus BOG-234. The sequence goes on from DASPQQ010000140.1 coordinate 7,962, forward strand.
CGAAGGGCTTGGTGAGATAGTCGTCGGCGCCCGATTCGAAGCCTTTGAGCACGTCGTCGGAATGGCCCCGCGCGGTGAGGATCAGGACGGGGATGAACCGGTTCGCCTTGCGCATCTCCGCCACCACCTCGAAGCCGCTGATGCCGGGCAGCATCACGTCGAGCACGACGATATCGAACGGCTTGCCCTTCGCGATGATCAGATCGAGCGCGGCCTCGCCCGTATCCACCACTTCCACCTGATAGCCTTCCGCTTCCAGATTGAAGCGCAGCCCGTCCGCCAGATGGCTCTCGTCTTCGACCACCAGGACGCTGTTCATCGGACTGTATCCAGTTTCGCCATGGGGAACTGCATCACGAAAGTGCTTCCCTTCTCCGGACCGGGGCTCTCGGCCCATACCTTCGCGCCGTGCCGCCGCGCGACCGAACGAACGATGTAGAGCCCGAGACCGGTTCCCTGCACGCGCGAAGCGGCGGTGCCGCGCGCGCGGTAGAAGCGCTTGAAGATGCGCTTCAGTTCGCCCTCGGCGATGCCGGTTCCTTCGTCCTTCACCCGCACTACCGCGTATTTGCCTTCTTCGGCGGCCGTGGTCACGTTGACATGCACGCCATTGGCGGAATACTTGACGGCGTTGTCGAGCAGGTTCGAAACGGCGGCGCGGACTTCGTCGTAGTCTCCGAGAATCGGCAGGATCTCGCCGCGTTCGAAGTGGAGCGCGTCGGGAGAGACATTATGCAGGATGCGGGCGCGATCCACGCATTCGCGCACAAGGTCGGTGAGATCGATGGGCATGCGTTCCGGCCCGCGGCTCGAAGAACCAAGGCGGCCGGTGCGCAGAATCTGCTCGATGGTGCCGAGCAGGCGGTCGCTGTCGGAAAGGATGGTGCGGTAGAACTTGTTGCGGGTTTCGTCGTCGACGGTGCGCGTCTGCAGCGTTTCGACATAGAGCCGGATCGACGCGATCGGCGTCTTCAGCTCGTGCGTGACGGCGTTGATAAAGGCATTCTGCTGCTCGTTGCGCCGGATCTCCCGCACGAGAAAGATCGTGTTGACGACGATGCCGGCGATGATAATCGCCAGCAGAAGAATGCCGAGGAAGAGAAGAAATCCGGTGCGCCAGTTGAGCAGTCCCCACCCGATGTAAAGCAGGGTGACGACCAGGATCATGGCCGCGCCCAGAACAATGAACGCGACGGACTTTCTTCGGCGCGGGCCGACCATAATTTCAGCTTAAGACACGCTGCCAGTCTGTGGACGCGGCTTCAGAGACTGTGTGAGAACTGCGCTCAGGGCCTTTGCTCCTAAGTAGCCGCTGAGGAAAACCGGGACAGACTCCTTTTTCGCGTTACAAAACTTCTGCGTGAGAGC
>DASPQQ010000141.1:0-3192 GCA_035624885.1 Bryobacteraceae bacterium
CGCGGCGGAGATCAAACCGCTTGCCGTTGCCGTGCTGAATTTCGCCGCCAAGACGCCGGATGACGCGCATGCGAAGGAAGTGGCCGCGCAGGCCGAATATGCACTGCTCACCGCGGCGCTCGCGTCCCAGCAACCGGCCGAGCAGGCGGATCTCCTCGCAGCGCTCGAAACCGCCAACCCGAAAAGCGAATACATGGGCAGCGGCTATCCTTACTACCTGAATGCGCTGGCCCGTTCTGCCCCGGCCAAATTCGGCCCTGCGGCCGACAAGGCCGCCGCCAATTTCGGAGACAATCAGGACGTCATGGTTGCGGCCGCCGATGCCGCGCTCGCGGTCAAACAGAATGATCGGGCCGTGACTTTCGCCAACAAAGCTCTCGCCGCGAAGGGGGGCAAGGCCGACGCCGCGACTATCGGCAGAATGCACTACGTCATCGGCCTCGTCAGTGCCACAAAGAACCAGTTCGGTCCCTGCGACAAGGAACTGCGGGCGGCGCAGCCCACGCTTTCCGGCCCCGCGCTTGCGAACGCTTATTACTATCTCGGCATCTGCAACTACCAGCTCGGACACCAGATCCAGAGCAAGGACCGCGTGCTGCAGGGCCAGAAGTTCATGGAACAGGCTGCCGCCATTCCCGGACCGATGCAGGCGCAGGCCGCCAACACGGCCAAGCTGATCGCCGGCGAAGCCGCGAAGATGCGGTAGAAACACCTCCCTACGGACGGCATGACGAGGCTATAATTCGTCATGCCGTCCGTAAAAATCCGCCCCCTCGCAGTTCTCCTCGTTTTTCCCCTCCTCGCCCAGGAACGATCCGCGGATTACAGCCTCGTTCACCAGATCCGCCAGGAAGCGTACGAGCATTCGCAGGTGATGGATACGCTCGCGTTCCTGACCGACCGCTACGGGCCGCGTCTGGCTTCGTCTCCCGAGTTCGATGAAGCAGCCGATTGGGCCATGAAGCGGTTGAGCGGCTGGGGACTCAGCAACGTGCACGCGGAGAGCTGGGGGCCGTTCGGGCGCACGTGGTCGCTGAAGCATCTTGAGGTCGAGATGATCGAGCCGCGGTATTCGCAGCTGAATGCGATGCCGCTCGCGTGGAGCGAGCCGACCGGGAAACCGCTTACGGCGGATGTGGTGCTCGCGCCGTTCAGCCCCACGCCCAACCAGCAGAAAAAAACGGAAGAGGATTTCGCAAAGTACACGCAGGAATGGCACGGCAGGCTGAAGGGCAAGGTGGTGCTGTTCAACAAGCCGCACACGAGTTCGCTCGGGACGAATCCCGCTCTGCACCGGTATACCGACGCGGAACTCGCCAACATGACAAAGGCTCCGGATGCGGGTGTGCCGAAGATCGACATCAGGCTCGAGGACGTGAAGATTCCGGAAGATCCCGAGGAGGCCGGCCGGTATGTCGCGAGCCTGCCCAATGCGGTTCGCACGGCGCTGCAGGATCGCAACCGCGAAGCCGGCGAGAAACGGGATCAATGGTTTGTTCAGGAAGGCGTGGCGGCGCTCTTCCTCGAAGACACGCGTTCGCATGAAGGCATGGTCTTTGCCGAACAGGCGGGCACCCGCAAGGCGGCGGACCATCTTTCCAGGAAGTTCCGCATCACGGAAGAGCAGTACAACCGGATGGCACGGCTCGTCGAGAAGAATGAGCAGGTGAAGGTACGGATCGATCTCGAAGCGGCGGTGGGAGATCGCGATGTGAATGCGAAGAACCTCGTGGCGGAGATTCCGGGAGGCGCGAAGAAGGATGAAGTGGTGATGATCGGCGCGCATTTCGATTCGTGGCATGGCGCGACGGGCGCGACCGACAACGCGGCCGGAAGCGCCGTGATGATGGAAGTGATGCGCGTCCTGAACACGCTGCGCGTGAAGATGGACCGCACGGTGCGGCTGGCGCTGTGGAGCGGCGAGGAAGAGGGGCTGCTCGGTTCGAAGGCCTACGTGAAAGAGCATTTCGGCGACCCGGACACGATGGTGCTCAGCGGCGAGCACGCAAAGCTCGCGGCCTATTTCAACCTCGATAACGGCAGCGGCCGGATTCGCGGCGTTTACCTGCAGGACAACGATGCCGCGCGGCCGTTCTTCGAGCGCGCCTTCGTCCCGCTGCGCGATCCTGGCGTGACCACGATCAGCATCCGCAATACCGGCGGCACGGACCACCTTTCCTTCGATGCAGTGGGCCTCGCGGGGTTCCAGTTCATTCAGGATCCGCTCGACTACATGACCATCACGCACCACTCGAGCATGGATACGTATGACCATCTGATTCCGGAGGATCTGAAGCAGGCGTCGTTGGTGATTGCGAGTATCGTGGCGATGGAAGCGAATGCGCCCGAGATGATGCCGCGCAAGCCGCTGCCCGCGGCGAGCAGGTAACGGCTGCGCTAAACTGGCCTGCGGTAGCCAACATGACACCAACCGAAGTTCTGCAATACGCGAAGGAGAACGGAGCGCGCCAGGTCGACATCCGGTTCTCCGACATTCCCGGCCTGCAGCATCATATTTCGTATCCGATCGGGGAGTTTTCCGAGTCTTCGTTCGTCGACGGATTCGGCATCGACGGATCGAGCATCCGCGGCTGGGCGGCGATCAACGAGAGCGACATGCTGCTCATTCCGGATTCCACGACGGCGTTCATGGATCCGTTCATCGAGACGCCGACGCTCGTGATGCTGGGCGATATCCGCGACCCGCTGACGCGGCAGAACTACGAGCGCGATCCGCGCTGGATCGCGCGCAAGGCCGAAATGTTCCTGCTGAATTCCGGCGTGGGCGACACGGCTTACTTCGGCGCGGAAGCCGAATTCTTCATCTTCGACAATGTGCGGTTCGACCAGACCGTGAACTCGGGCTTCTACTTCATCGATGCCGAGGAAGGCCGCTGGAATTCGGGCCGCGAGAAGGACAATCTGGGTTACCGGCCGCGCTACAAGGAAGGCTACTTCCCGGTGCCGCCGACCGACCATTACCAGGACCTGCGCTCGGAGATGGTGAACGTGATGGAGCGGTGCGGGCTCGTGATCGAGTGCCACCATCACGAAGTTGCGACCGCCGGCCAGAGCGAAATCGACCAGCGTTTCAACACCCTGGTGAAATCCGCCGACAACATGACGCTCTACAAGTACGTGGTGCGCAACGTGGCGAATCAATACGGCAAGACCGTGACGTTCATGCCGAAG
>DASPQQ010000142.1:0-3607 GCA_035624885.1 Bryobacteraceae bacterium
AGAAGAACTCGCTGGGCACGCAGCTTTGGGCGCCGGCGGGCGCCTCGCTTTGGACCGCCCCGACCATTGATCCGAAGCTCCACGCGGTCTACGTCACCACTGGCAACGCGTTCACGGGACCGGCGGCGACAACCTCCGACGCGATCATGGCCTTCGATCTGACGACCGGGAAAGTCCTCTGGAGCTTCCAAGCGTTGGAGGGCGATGCGTCGCCGCAGGGCTGCAACGGTCCTGGCCCCAAAGGCGAGCAGTGCCCGGAAAATCCCGGGCCAGACTGGGATTTTGCGAACTCTCCGATTTTGCGCGAGCTGCCGGGCGACAGGCGCGTTCTGGTTGCCGCGCACAAAGGCGGGCTGGTTGTCGCCGTCGATCCCGATCATCACGGCGCGCTGGTTTGGAAGGCCGATTTGGCGGAGCCGAATGCCGGTATCGCCATTCAGATCATGTGGGGCGGCGCCGCGGACAAAGAGAACGTCTACTACCCGCTCAAATCTGGCGGCGTCGCGGCACTGCACCTCGCGGACGGAAAGCGCGCATGGCTCGCGCCGCTCGAGCCTTCTGCTGAGAACCCCGGGCCAGGAGGGCGTCCCCGCCGGGGACAAGACGCAGCCGCGACGGCAATCTCCGGCGTGATTCTCTCCGGCGGCTGGGACGGAGTGTTGCACGCGCTCTCCACCTCCGATGGCCATTCGCTCTGGCAGTACAACACCGCCCACGAGTTTGCGACGGTGAATGGCATCGCCGGCAAAGGCGGCTCGCTCGGCGCTCCCGGCCCGGTGGTTGCCGGCGGTATGCTGTTTGTCGGCTCGGGATACGTCGGCACCGGAAACGGCATGCCCGGCAACGTCCTGCTCGCCTTCTCTCCAGAATGAACGAAGGAACCAAAGAAGTCTCTGGATTGTTCCGCAGCGTTCGCCCAATCACTCGCGCGACCAGCGGGCGGGACGTTCTTGCCGGCCTGCAACTCGCCGCTCTGAATATTCCGCAGGTGTTGGGCTACGCGCGCATCGCCGGCATGCCGTTCGTCACCGGTCTCTACACGCTGCTGCTGCCGGTGCTTGGCTTCGCGGCATTCGCTTCCTCGCGGTTTTTGGTGGTGGCTGCCGATTCGGCGACCGCCGCGATTCTAGCCGGCGGCATTTCGGGCGTGGCTCCGCTCGGGAGTGAGCGGTACGTCGAGCTAGCAAGTATGGTCGCTCTGATGACCTGTGGCTTGCTGCTGATTGCGCGCTTGCTCCGGCTGGGTTTCCTTGCTGATTTCCTGTCGCGCACTGTCCTGGTTGGTTTTCTTACAGGGGTCGGGTTTCAGGTGGGCATCACAGTGCTTCCCGAAATGCTTGGCCTGCAAGTTCATTCGCACCGCGCGATCGTTCAGCTCTTTGAGGCGACCCGGGACGTTCGCCAGATTCAGCCGGTGACGCTTGGCATCTCAGTCGGCGTGCTGCTGTTGATCTTCAGTTTGAACCGTCTGGTTCCGAAGTTCCCCGGTCCGATCCTGGCCGTGGTCGCCGGAATCGTCGCCGGCAAACTCTTCGGTCTGGGCGCGCGCGGCGTCGCGCTAATCGGTCCCGTCGTCGGCGGGTTGCCGCATTTGCGCCTTCCGCAGGTTGATTGGTCGACGGCGCAGGTTCTCGTCGTCGTTTCCGGCTCATGCCTGGTCGTGGTCGTTGCGCAAAGCGCCGCCACTGCGCGCGCCTATGCCTTCCGTCACCAGCAGGATCTCGACGAAAATGCCGATCTGCTCGGACTTTCCGCGGCGAATCTTACGGCGGGCCTTACCGGCACGTTCGTCGTGAACGGAAGCCCTACTCAGACGGCCATGGTCGAAAGTGCCGGCGGCTCAAGCCAACTCGCCCAGCTCGTGACCGGTGCGACCGTCGCGGCCGTTCTGCTGTTCCTGACGCGCGCATTTCAGTTTTTGCCGCGGTGCGTCTTGGGTGCGGTCGTGTTTGTAATCGCGGTCCGGCTGATCGATCTGCGCGGCCTTCGCGAAATACGGCGCGAAAGTCCCGGCGAATTCTGGCTAGCTGGTGTTACCGCCCTCGTCGTAGTGGTTGTGGGAGTTCAGCAGGGAATTGTCCTGGCGATGATCGTCTCGCTGCTTCGCATCGTGCGGCACAGCTATCGTCCACACACCGGCTTGCTTGTGCTGAGCGAGAAGGGAGACTGGCTGACGGAACCTATTCTTTCGGCCGAGACCACAGAACCCGGTCTCGCGATCTATCGTTTCGGCGCGCCGCTTTTCTATGCGAACGCCGGGCGTTTCGCGGAGGAAATTTCCAGTCTGGCCAGTAATACCAGTTTCGGTCTGCGGTGGCTGGTCGTTGATTGCGAAGCGATCACCAACGTGGATTACTCCGCCGCGCGCGTGGTTCGCGAGCTAAGCAGCAACCTAGCCGGACGCGGAATCGCTCTCGTGTTCGCGCGCGTCCATCCTCAACTCATGGCGGACCTCGACCGGCACCACATCACCGAAGCCGTTGGCCGAGAACACATCTTCTCGCGTTTGCACGAAGCCGTTGCAGCCTATCGCGCGCTGCCGCAGAGCTAGTAGCGGAAGTTCTGGTCTGAGAGGTGCTACAGGCGATCGATTTCGGCGTTCGTGCTTGGCGCGACGATGCGCATCAGCTTTCCGCCGTCGAGGAAAAGGTCCACTTCGAGGTCTTCGGTCTTCACAACGAGTTCTTCCATCCTCTTCCCGCCGCCGACGCTCTGTTCGCCGAGCGATTCGACTGTCAGATTCCCCGGTGTCAGCTCCTGCGGTACGAGCACAGGAAAATTCTGCGTTCCTTTCCTATCGCGATCGTACATGCGCGCCAGTACCGCGTACTGATAGTAGAGGTTGTTGTCCAGCACAGCGATCTGCGCGGATCCGAACGTGAACTGCTGCGTGAACGGACGCCGCCCTTCCAGCCGCAGCTCGATCGTGGCCATGGGCCCGCTGAAATTGATCGTGGCACTCGCTTTCTTCGGCCCCTGCGTTGTCCACTCGTAGTTGACCGGTGTTCCATCCGGCCGGAGCTGCAAGGTTCCGGAAACGCGCGTCACGCCGTCCGCCGAGTGAATTTCCGAGCTGCCCTTTGCCACCCAGTTGTCACCGTCCGGGGCGATTTCGAACTCTTCTTTGCCCATCTGCTGCCCGTTGACCAGAATCTTGAAGCTTCCTTTGTCCGGCGCGAAAAGCGAGGCCGCCTTTGTAACTCCTGGCTGGCCGGCGAGGATGGAAGCTGCGAACGACAGTCCAGCAAGTGCCACGCCGAGTCCTGCTGCGATTCCGTTTCTCGCGTGCTTCATGCGGTTACTCCCGCAAAAATACCGAGCGCCAGGATCTGCTCCACCACGCGCGCCGGATCGCCCTGGCTTTCCACCTTGTAATCCGCCATTTGATATGTAGGCAGCCGCTCTTCGTACAGGCGCCGGAAGCTCGCCTCGTCGCGAAACAGCGGCCGGTCGGTGATATGCGCGCAGCGGTGCAGCAGCTCCTCGACCGGGCAGTGCAGCCAGATCAGCACCGCTCCAGCCTCGCGCAGAAGCGCTATGTTTTGCGGCTGCATGATGGTGCCGCCGCCCAGGGAGATGATCCGCGGCTTCTGCGTGGCCATCGATT
>DASPQQ010000143.1:0-3993 GCA_035624885.1 Bryobacteraceae bacterium
GTCGCCAGCGCCTTTCAGGATCTCTCTCAGAAATCCCAGCCTCCGGCCCGGTTCGATTATTTCGATGGCGTGTTCGTGGCCGGCTCCCACGGCGCCGGCGTGCTGCGCATCCCCACCGCGGATGGCGACAACCCTTTCATGCTTCTGCGCTACCGCCGTCTGCGCGGCCTTTTCGCCTCCGGCATCTACTGGGAACGCCGCCTGAAGGTGGACCATCCCGCGTCACCTCTGCTGAACATGCTGAGCGTCGGCTACATTTCCGGGTTTCAGACGCCACCCGAGGCCGCCCTTCTCGCCGCCGGTCTCGAAAAGGCCGGCGAGGTTCACGCCAACCGGATCTACCGCAATCCCCGCGCTCTGCCGCGTTTCTTTCTCCCGCCTCGCGTGCGCAGATCCGCCGATGAAGACGATACCTTTCTCGATCTCGCCGACCCCGCCTTCGACCCCGCGGCCGAAGCCATCGTCGAAGGCATTTCGTCCGATCGCAACGGTCTCGCCGTCGCCCCCGTCCGCACCGACTCGTGGGAGGAAAACCGCATTGCGCTCACCGTCACGACCAGCGGCCCGGCCTTTCTCGCCACTTCGGAAATTCTCTATCCCGGGTGGACCGCAACCGTGAACGGAACCCCGCAGCCTCTGCTCATGACCAACGGCGCCTTCCGCGGTCTGTTTCTGGGCGCGGGAACGAGCCACATCGAAATGCGCTACCGCCCGATGAGTCTCGTGGCAGGGGCGCTGATCTCGCTCGCGTCACTGCTGCCCGCGCTCTGGTTCGCAGGCCGCGGCTGGACATGTCGCTGAAAAACGGGAGAGGGAGGAAAAAGGAAGGGATTGGGGAAGGAAGCGGGAGAGCGACGGAGTTCGCTCTCCCGCGCGAAAACTACATCTTGTCCATCGTGACTTTGGAGACCGAGATCGTGTCGCCCTTCAGGTCACCCGTGATCGTCACGTTGTGGCCGGCATGCGCCACAATCTTGTCCTGTTCGGCAATCTGATAGACCTTGCCGTCCGGAGTGACGAGAACGGCCTTGTCGCCGGCCTTGATGCACTTCTGTGCGCATTCCGCATTGCCCTTCATCGCGGGCTTGGTCGAGCAGGCGGCGTCTTCCACGAAACCCTTGAAGTCCGCGGCCATCCCGAGACTGGCCAGCCCGAGGGCCAGCATTGCTGTTACCGTAAGTGTCTTCATCTGTGCTCTCCTTCTGTGTGCCCGAGTGGGCTGCCAAATTGGCTTCCTAATACTCTACACCCTTTTGGGGAGCCCCAATGTCCTCGCCCAGTTCGCTGAGCATGGGCTTCAGGCAATCCGGGCAGATCCCGTGGCTGAACTCCGCCTGCGAATGGCTGCGGACATAGGAATCGAGCGGTTCCCACGCGCCCTTTTCGTTGCAGATCTTCCTGCAGTTCGAGCAGATGGGCAGAATCCCCCGCAGAGTCCGCACTTCATCGAGCGCATCTTCGAGCTCCGCGTTGAGCCGCTTCTCGCGCTCGAGCAGCAGAAACTGCTCGCGCTTCAGATGATTGCGGCTGTGCGAGGTGAAGGCGCCGACCAGGTTCGTCAGCAGGTAAACCGTCAGCATGGCGCGCCGCACCACCGGGTTCAGATCCCCATGCCGCGTCATCAGCAGCCAGATATCGTTGGCCGTCAGCAGCAGCGCGGCCACCACCTGCATCGGCACCAGCAGCGGCACCACCGTATACACCAGCATCAGGATGAAGTTCGATACCACCACCTGCCCGGCGAAGTATTCCGAACTTCGCGTCGAAGCGACGATGCCAGACGTCGCCACGCCGCAGAGCACCCATCCGAAGAGAATCCAGCTTCTCAGCGCCGCCGTCAGGCTCCGCTGCAGCAGCAGAATCGTCACACAGGAGACCGCCAGAAACGCCAGCCGCACGATGAGCAGGTACTGGGAAGCGGCTTCGCCCACCACTGCCCGGTCCGACGCAACGAACACGGCAGCGACGAAAACGCCGCCCGCCACGGACGCATACATTTGCCTGAGTTCCTGGTGGCGGATGTGTTCGCGGAAACGGTTTTCCAGTTCCTGCGACGCAAAGCGGACCCAGAAGCTGATCCGTTCCTGTGAAGCCTGTTCGCCCGTCAACGCGCTCAGAATATCACCGCCCGCGTAAGGATTGTCTTTCGATTGCAATGTCCAGGATAGCCTGCGCGGCAACGCCCGCAATGGCCAGCAGCATCACGTCGAACAACGCGAAAAAAACCAGGTGATGCCGCGGAATATCCATCGCGTCGGCGAGCGACGCGATGGCCAGTTCCGCCATCGAAAACCCGATCAGCGCCAGCCCTCCGGCAAACGCGCCCCTGGGCAGAAAGGCTCTTCTCCACCGGAGCAAAGCGGCCAGAATCGCCGACGCCGCGAGAAAACTGAAAAACAGCCGCCTTCCCCTGCCGAAGAATAGCCACTGCTTGAAATCGCTCCACAGCGCGAAGGCATGGCTCTGCGCCCACGGCGCCTGCCCCACCGACCGGTCGAACATGCCCATCGACTTCTGGGCCCCCGCTTCCGCCAGCGACTTCTTCAGCGCCCGCCACATATCCTTCGGATGGGCGGCGAAGAACACCGCGATCTTCCTGATCGACACACGCGCATTGAAGGCCTGCCGCGAAGCCTCTTCGGCCATACCCGAGCCCGGCGTATACGCCGTCATCCCGCTTTTCGCGCGGTACGAGCCGTCGAGTCCCAGGTCCGCCAGCGTTTTCGCCGCGTCTTTGCTTTCGGGCAGAATCCGCATGAACACCACATTGAACGCCGAATATCCGGCGTAATCAGGCGGCGAGCCTTCGAGGTACATGTATCCCGCCAGCACCGCGAGAATCACGCCCGCTGCGGTGAACCGCCAGCGCCCGCCCGGCCAGAGCCACTTGTCGCCGGCGATGAACAGTGCGGCAATGAAAAACCCCGGCACCGTATACTGCGCCTTCGCCGCCACCAGCAGCAGCGGGCAAATCATCAGCCCGATGGCATCCATGGCGCGATGCCAGCGGATCACCCGCAGATAGAACACAACCGTGAGCAGCCCGAACACCAGCGCCGGCTCATCCATATAAAACGAGTTGAGGCCGCACACATACATGACGTCGCAGAAGACAAACACGGCGAGCGCATAGATCAGCACCCGCACCCACCGCTTCGCTTCCGCGAGAAGCGGCGCAAACAGCCAGAACGCCGCGAAATACAGCAGGCCGTGCACGAATCCGATCACCCGCAGATCGAACGTGCCGTCTTTTGAAACCAGCGCATTGAGCTGAACGGCGAGCCACGTGAGCCCGATCTCGGTCGCCTCGAATCCGCTCTCCCAGTGCCGCGCCGGCTGAAAACTGTACCGCGTCGCCGCGAATTCATAGACGCCTTCGTTGACCACGGGATAGAGATCGAACCTTCCCAGCACCTTGGGAAAGTCGCCGTTATCCGCCCACCCGACAACGGGCGGAATCATCAACTGAAAAATCAGAATCGCGGCCGCGGCAAGGAGGAAGATCTTCTGGTCGCGCCGCGCCGCGTGCTGGTCCACTGGAGGGCATTTTACCGAACGCGAACCCGGCTGGCCGTAATCTGCCGTACCGCTGCGAACCCCATGCGCCGGTAAAGATCGATCGCCTTCGTGTTCGTGCTGGTCACATGCAGCCACGAAACAACCCCGCCGCGCCGGTGATCGCGCACCAGTTGCCAGATGAGCCGCGACGCCAGCCCCTTGCCCCGATGCCCGGGATGCGTGCAGATCCCGCTGATCTCCGTGTAAGGACCCGGCATCATCCGCTCGCCGCCCATGGCAATCAGTTCCCTGCCCGCGCGAACCCCGTAATACGCGCCCATCTCGCAGGTGCGCATGCGGAAGAATCCGGGAAACGCGATATCGGTCAAACCGACCATGTCGCCCGCGTCTGCTTCGGTCATCCTGTCGACCGCTTCCGTCTCGGCCGGTGGCTGGACGTCGTCCGGCAGCACCATCTGCAGGCACTCAATCACC
>DASPQQ010000144.1:0-9628 GCA_035624885.1 Bryobacteraceae bacterium
AGCGGTTTCTACAAAGGCCAGAGCTGCGGATTTCAGGGCGGCTACATTCCTTTCGCGAAAACCAGAGCCGAACGCCTCGCGAAGAATGATCCCCGGCTTTCGCTTGAAGAACGGTATGGCACGCACGAGCACTACGTGGAAATCGTGAAAGCTGCCGCGGCTAAGCTCGTCGCGGAACGATTCCTTCTCCCCGCTGACGCCGAACGCCTGATTCACGAAGCCGAAGCGAGCGATATCCTCAAATAGGCATGCGGGTTCAACTCGCCTTCGGGAAAACCGGCCTCGGCATCCATCTGCCCAATGGCGACGGCCCTGACAGCTTCCGCTACAAGCTGCTCGAAGCCCGCTCCGCCATGCCTCTCGTGGACTGGCAGGGCGCCATCGAATCGGCTCTCGACAACCCCATCGGCCGGCCCCCGCTCCTCGAAATGGCGCGCGGCAAAATGAGCGCGGCGATTTCGGTCTGCGACATCACGCGTCCCGCGCCCAATTCCAAAACCCTCCCGCCCATTCTGCGGCGCCTCGAACAGGCCGGCATCCCGCGCGAGAACATCACGATTCTCATCGCCACGGGTCTGCACCGCCCGGCGACCGACGCCGAAATCCGCGAAATCTGCGGACCGGAAATCGCGGCGGCGTATCGCGTGGTGAATCACGATGCACGCGATCTCGCGTCGCATCGCAGTCTCGGCGTCAGTTCCACCGGCACACCGATCTATATCGATGAGCGTTTCATCGCCGCCGACCTGCACATCACGCTCGGCTTCATCGAGCCGCATCTCATGCTGGGCTTTTCCGGCGCGCGCAAGCTCATCGCGCCGGGTCTTGCGGCGCAGGAAACGATCAAGGTTCTGCACAGCCCGAAGTTCATGCGCGATGCGCGTTCGAAGGAAGGTTCGATCTCGGACAATCCCCTCCATCGCGAACTGCTCGAAATCGCATCGATCGCGCGGCACGATTTCATCCTCGATGTGGTTCTCGCGCGCGACCGCGCCATCGCGGGCGTATTCGCCGGACATCCCGAAGAAGCGCACAGGCGCGGCGTCGAGATGGTTTCGCAGGCGATGATGCAGACGCTCGACGAGCCCGTCGACGCGGTGATCACGACATCAGCCGGATATCCGCTCGATCTGACTTTCTATCAGGCAATCAAAGGCGTCACAGCCGCGCAGCACATTCTGAAGCCGGGCGGGAAAATCCTGCTCTTCGCGGCGTGCAGCGAAGGCGCGGGCGCTGCCGAGTTCCGCAATATGCTGCTCGAAGGCAAGGCCGATCGCGAGTTCCTCGACCATATCGCGAACAACCCGGTGACCGTCGATCAATGGCAACTCGAAAAGCTCGCCATGGTGAGCACGAAGTTTCCGGTCTCCTGGTACATTCCCGGTCTGCCGGCGGAATGTCAGTCGAAGGTTTGGGGCAAAGTTCACGCGACGGCGGAGTCGGCCATCGCCGCTCTCACGAGCACACTGCGTCCCGGCGCGACGATCGCGGTGATTCCCGAAGGCCCGTACGTCCTGGCAAAAGCGTAGGGGATGCGGCTTCAGCCGCGTATGTACCTGCGGCTGAAGCTGAAGGCGCAGGTACATCTGAAACGCGCCTGAAGTCGCGTCCACAAAAAGTCGCGTCCCCTCGACACCGGCGAAATTTTGTTATAGAAATGACCCCGGAGGTCGTAGATCAATGTCCGCTCCCGTAATTCTCTGGATCGTACTTGCTGCCGCGCTCGCGATCCTCATGGCTTACCGCAAACTCGTCGAAGGCTCGACGGATGAGCTCGTACACATGAGCGATATGTCCGGCACCGCCATCGCCAAACAACAAACCACCGCCCGCCAGCTTGACCAGATCGACCGCGTCGTCAAGATCCTCGCGATCCTCGTCATCGTTTACGGGGTCGCGCTCGCCGGCTGGTACGTTTACGACGCCTTCGTCAACAGCGGCAAAGCCACTTAGCCGCAGAAACGCGACTGAAGCCGCGTCCACAAAAATGGGCCCTTTCGGGCCGGGTCATAATACATGTCAGGCCCGCGCCCGAAAGGTTCGCCATTGAAGACTCTGCTGCTCCTGTTCCTCGCCAGTTCCGCCTTCTTCCTTCTCACCGCGCAAACCGCAAAGCTCAGTTACCCGCCCGCGCCGAAAACGGATCACGTGGATGACTACCACGGCGTCAAAGTTCCCGACCCCTATCGCACGCTCGAAAACGCCGACGCGCCCGCGACGGAGAAATTTGTGGAAGAGGAAAACAAACTCACCTTCGGCTGGTTAGCCCGGATCCCCGGCCGCGACGCCATCAAGACCCAGCTCACCAATATCTGGAACTACGAACGCTTCGCCGATTTCTATAAAGCCGGTCCGCATTACTTCTTCAACCGCAATTCGGGCCTGCAGAACCAGTCCGTCGTCTACACGATGGATGCGCTTGGCGCCACGCCGGGCGTCTTCCTCGATCCCAACACTTACCGCGCCGATGGCACCGCCGCGCTCAACGGCCACAGCGTCAGCTCCACCGGCAAGTATTACGCCTATGCCATCGCGCAGGCCGGTTCGGACTGGAACGAGTGGCACATCCGCGAAATCGCCACGGGCAAAGACCTGCCCGATCTGCTCCGCTGGACCAAAGACGGCGAACCCACCTGGCTCGCGGATGACAGCGGCTTCTACTACTCGCGTTATCCCGAGCCGCCCGCCGCGCAGGTGCTCACCGTGGCCGCGCTCAACCAGAAAGTCTATTTCCACAAACTCGGTGATCCACAGTCCGCCGACAAGCTCATCTATCAGCGCCCCGAGCATCCGAACTGGGGACTCTACCCCTCGGTGATGGAAGGCAGCAGATACATGATGATCGTGATCTACCAGGGGATCGAAGGCAAGAACACGCTGTCTTATCTCGACGTCACCGATCCCAAAGCGCGCATCGTCGACCTGATCACGAAAATCGAGTTCGCCTACACTCCCATCGCGGTCATCGGGTCTCAGCTCTACCTGCAGACCAACGACAACGCGCCGCGCGGCCGCGTCATCGCCATCGATCTGCAGCATCCCAACCGCACCGGCTGGAAACAGATCATCGCCGAGCGCGCGGAAACGCTCGATTCCGCGCAGCTTGTGGATGGCAAGTTACTGCTGTCTTATATGAAGGACGCGCATTCGGTGGCGCAGCTCGCGTCGCTCGATGGCAAGCCGATCGCCGATATCGAAATGCCCGGCCTCGGGACGGCAGGGTGGTCCAGCGCGCGTTTACATGACAAGGAAATGTTCTACAGTTTCTCCGGCTATACGATTCCGCCCGGGATTTATCGCCTCGATCTTGTGACCGGCAGGAGCACGGTCGTGCGCCAGAGCAAGGTCAACTTCGATGCCGGGGCCTACGAAACGAAGCAGGTCTTCTATCCAAGCAAAGACGGCACGAAGATCCCGATGTTCCTCAGCTATAAGAAGGGCCTGAAGCTCGATGGCCAGAATCCCGTAGTGCTCTATGGTTACGGCGGATTCAATATCGCGGAAACGCCCGCGTTCAGCGTGGCGTGGGCCGAGTGGATGCAGATGGGCGGCGTCTTCGCCTCGGCCTGTTTGCGCGGCGGATCGGAATACGGCGAAGCCTGGCATCAGGCCGGCATGCGGGACAAGAAGCAGAACGTGTTCAACGATTTCATCGCGGCGGGCGAATGGCTGATCGCCAACAAATACACGTCAACACCGAAGCTGTCAATCTACGGTGGCAGTAACGGAGGCCTGCTCGTGGGTGCGGTGCTGAATCAGCGCCCTGATCTGTTCGGCGCCGCCATGCCCGCGGTCGGCGTGATGGACATGCTGCGTTTCGAGAAATTCGGCTTCGGCACGCAATGGGTGGGTGAATACGGCAATCCCGAGAATCCGGACGATTTCAAAGTCATCCGGGCTTATTCCCCGCTGCACAATATCCGCAAAGGAACGAAGTACCCGCCCACGCTGATCACCACATCCGATCACGACG
Organism: Bryobacteraceae bacterium; assembly: GCA_035624885.1. Taxonomy (GTDB): domain Bacteria; phylum Acidobacteriota; class Terriglobia; order Bryobacterales; family Bryobacteraceae; genus BOG-234. The sequence goes on from DASPQQ010000144.1 coordinate 3,974, forward strand.
ATCGCGTGATGCCCGGCCACAGCCTCAAGTACGCCGCCACGCTGCAGGCCGCGCAGGAAGGCCCGGCGCCCATTCTCATCCGCGTCGAAACACGCGCGGGACACGGAGCCGGCAAGCCGACGTCGAAACTGATCGACGAATGGACGGACCGCTTCGCGTTCCTGAAGTGGGCGCTGAAGATGAACTGAACGCGCCTGCAGGCGCGTGTACTACTGCAGCGGGGGGCCGATCGACAGCAGTTCGATCTCGAAGGTCAGCGTGGCGCCGCCGGGAATCCCCGGCCGGCCCTGATCGCCATAAGCCAGATCCGACGGGCAAACCAGCACGGCCTTCCCGCCCATCTTCATCTTCTGCACGCCTTCCGTCCAGCAGCGGATCACGCCGTTCAGCGGGAACTCGGCCGGCTGGTTGCGCTTCCAGGAGCTGTCGAATTCGGTGCCGTTGACCAGCGTGCCGCGGTAGTTGACCTTCACGGTATCGGTGGCTTTGGGCGAGTCGCCGCTGCCTGCGCTCTTTTCGATGTAGATCAGACCCGAGTCGGTCTTCACCGCGCCCTTCTCCGCCGCCATCTTCGTCAGATAGCCGGCCGAAGCAGCCTTCTCCCTGTCGGCAACCTTCGACGCGCGCTCTTCGGCGAGGCCCTGGATCTTCGGCCCCCACGTATCCAGCTCGATCGCCGGTTTGCCGGCAGCCGCATCGTTCATTGCCTTGATGACGAGCTGCAGCTCCGCGGGAGACAGATCGAACTGCGAAAGAGAGCGGTTGATGGAAAGGCCCAGCGAGTAAATGATGCTGTCCGTCTCGGACATCGGCTTCGGAGCCGTATCCTGCGCCAGCAGGGCTACAGGCAGAAGGAACAGGAGTGCGCGCATTCCTAAAGGCTATCACTCCTGAGTACGCAGATTCGCTGCCGTCGCCGCGCCGATGATGACCACGCCGCCGGCGAGCGCCGCGGCACTGGGCCGTTCCGCGTGCAGCAGCCACGTCCAGATGGGATTGAACACCGGCTCGACGAGCAGCAGAGTGGCGGCTTCAAGACCCGGCACATGGCGGATCGACCGCGTCAGAAACAGATACGCAAGGCCAACCTGGAAAATCCCGAGATACGAAACCGTCCCCGCATCCGCCAGCGAAACGGGCCCCACCGGAACGGCCATCGGCAGACAGGCGAAGAAGGCGATCAGATTCCCCACCACCACGGTCGCCGCGCCCGCGTCGCCCTCCCCGGTCTTGCCCATCCAGCGCAACCCGGCCAGCGTGAGCGCCCAGGTCAATCCGGAAGCGGCGCCGAACAGGTTCCCCAGCCGCGGATTGGGCGCGGTTGAAACCGTGGCTTCCGCGCCCGAGAGCAGCAGCAGAATCCCGGCGAACACGGCCGCCATCACCGCGAGATCGCGCCGCCGCACGGGCTCGCCGAGGACCAGCGGCCCGAGCAGAAGCAAATATAAAGGCGCGGTCGATTGCAGAAAGATCGCGTTGGCGGACGTCGTCAGCTTGTTGGAAGTGACAAACAGAATCAGCGTCGCCGCATAAGCCACGCCGATCAGCGCCGTGCGCCACGTCCATCCCCGCCGCACCCCCGGCAAGCCCAGCGCGAGCACCATCGCCGCGATGCCCGAGCGGAACCCGGCCACCTGCCAGCTCGACAGCGAAGTGGCCTTAATGGCCGCGCCGCCCGTGGAAAACAGGAGCGCGGCGGCAAATAATCCATACCGGCTCCGGCTTTTCACGAAGGTTTGCAACCCACTACCATATAAGCAGCGTCTTTCTTTTGAGAACGCCGGGCTTTTCGTGCACATCGTCGCGGACAAAAACGACCCGCTGGCCAGCCAGACCGTTGAGCTGGGCCCGTACGGCTGGTCGCCGACGATCCGCTACCTCTCGCAGACCGAGGTCCACGTCTATGCGCTGTCGGTCGGGGCCAGCGTTCTGCTGAGCTTTTTTCCGTTCCTCATCGTCATCCTCGCGCTGCTGCGCCAGCTGCACATCCGCAGCGCGGAGACGGCGCTGGTCTTCGCGCTGCACGATTATTTCGGCAGCGATCTCGGCGGATTCATCATCCGCAACCTGACCAAGGTCAATCACGGCCGTTTCCAGGTCACGTCCATCATTCTCTTGCTCTTCACCGCCAACGGCGTTTTCGAACCGCTCGAAGTGGCGCTCAATCGCGCCTGGGGCGTGACGAAGAACCGCAGCTATCTGGCCAATCAGGTGCTCAGCCTGCTGCTGATTCTGGTTTGCGGCGGTCTCACGCTCGGTTCGGTTCTTCTCACGGCTGTGAACACGAGGTTCGTCCAGGGCATCGCTTCCACGCAGTACGGCATCAAGGTCTTCCCGGCGTGGCTGTCGCTGGCCATCTTCAAGGCGGGAGCCATCCCGATCACCATCCTGTCGCTGTTTCTGGTCTACTGGCTCCTGCCCAACCGCCGCGTCCCGGCGCGGCATATTCTGCCGGTCGCGGCCATGGTGGGGGTGGCGCTCGAGGCCATGAAGTACATCTTCCTCTTCCTCTGGCCGTGGCTCGAACGCAAGTTTCAGAACGAATACGGGCCGTTCGCGTACTCGGTCGGAATCGTGGTTTTCGGAATGCTGAGTTCGCTTCTCGTGCTGGCGGGAGCGGAATGGTCGGCGCGAAAAGCCGGGTCTTAAATCGTCGCTTCGGTGGTGACCCAGGTGCGCCGCACGCCCGGGTACTCAAGGCGCAGATCGCGCGAGACTTCCTCGAGCATATCCATCGTCACAACCCTGTTCTGCATGGCAAACGCCGTGAGCATCAGGTTGTCGCAGACGGAATTGATGATGCGCGGAATCCCCTGCGTCCGCCGCTGGATCTCTTCGAGCACCTCGTCCGGAAACACCGACTGCTCCCGCAGACCGGCCCGCATCAGGCGCGCCGCGATGTATTCAGAGGTCTCCCGCAAAGTGAACGGACGCAGCACGCAGCGCAGCGCGATTCTCTGCCGCAGCTGCCGGTATTCGCTCTGCTCGAGCCGCTGATCCAGTTCCGGCTGCCCGGCCAGAATGATCTGCAGCATCTTGCCGCGCCGCGTCTCGAGATTGCCCAGAAGGCGGATCTCTTCCAGCACGGGCCAGTCGAGATTCTGCGCTTCGTCGACGATCAGAACCGTCGTTTCATTGTTGTTGGTCCGCTCGATCAGCAGTGCGTTCAGGGAGAGCAGAACTTCCGTCTTCGAGGTTTTCGAGCAGCGCAGGTCGAAATCGTACGCGATCATCTCGAAGAACTGCTCGGGCGTCAGCCTCGAGTTGAACAGGAACGCAAACGGAATGCGATGCGCCGTCAGATGATCCCGCAGGCACTCGAGCATCGTCGTCTTCCCGGTGCCCACTTCGCCGGTGAGCAGGATGAAACCCTTGCGGCTCTGTACTCCGTAAATCAGGCTCGACAGAGCTTCCTCGTGCTGATGGCTGTGGTACAGGAAGGTCGGATCCGGACTCAGGTTGAAAGGACTGGTGTTGAGGCCAAAAAACGCTTTATACATAGCGGCCTTCCGAACTCACGATCCAAGCGTATCACGCGCATAAGGAAACGGTGTTGGGATAGGCTTCATATAAGTACTATGCCTCGCATCCACACAGGAGAGAGGATCGGGTACCGCCCCGCCGCTGGTATCCTGAGCCTTGGACCCCGGCGCGCGCGCGCCCGCCAGAAGTGGAGAAAACCCGTACCTTGAAGATACTATTGGCTTTTCGCGCCTTTTTCGCGCTGCTTTTCGGTGGCAAGCTGCCGGACGACCTGGTCGCCGAACTGGGCCTGACAGCCAAATCGGCCGCACCGGCCCCCAAGGCGCCCCCGCCGCCTCCACCGCCGCCCCAGTTCAAGCCGGTAGACGGAGCGCTCCAGTTGTTGGGAATGTTACAGCGGGATGGCCGCATCCTCGACTTCTTCATGGAAGACATCGCTCCCTACACGGACGAACAGATTGGCGCCGCCGCCCGCGATGTGCATGAAAAAACAAGAGAAATCCTGATCCGGCATTTCGCGCCAGCGCCGGTGATCGACGCTGTCGAAGGCAGCCAGACCACCGCGCCAAAAGGAGCCGGCCTTGCGAAATTCATCGGTAACGTGCCGGCTTCGGGCGAACCCGGCCCCGGCGTGCTCCGCCACCGCGGCTGGAAAGCCACCACCGTCACGCTGCCGGCGCTCGCTTCGAAACAGGATCTGACTATCCTCGCCCCGGCTGAAATCGAACTGGAGTAGTCTTCCATGCCGCAGTACTCGATCGGCATCGACCTCGGTACTACAAACTGTGCCCTCGCTTTCCGGGAAATTTCGGGCGAGGGGCCGGTTGAAGTGGCCGAAATTCCGCAACTGGTCAGCCCCAACGAAATCGCGCCGGAGAAACTACTTCCGTCGTTCCTGTTCATTCCGGGCGAACGCGATTTCCCGCCTGGCTCGATCGCGCTTCCCTGGGATGCGAACCCAAAGTACGTGGTCGGCAAACTGGCGCAGCGGCGCGGCGCCGAGGTTTCGACGCGGCTGGTCTCTTCGGCCAAAAGCTGGCTCCCGTTTTCGACGAAGCTGCCGTGGAACGCACCCGAGGGCATCGCGCGCATTTCGCCCGTCGAAGCATCGGCCGAATACCTGAAACATCTCCGTCAGGCGTGGAGCGGGAATGCTCCGTTCGACGAGCAGGACATCCTCATTACTGTCCCGGCATCCTTTGACGCGCTCGCCCGCGATCTCACCGGCAAAGCCGCCGAACTCGCCGGTTACAAATCGGTGACCATGCTCGAAGAACCCCAGGCGGCGTTCTACGCCTGGATCGAGCGCCATCCTGACTGGCGCGAGCGCATCCATCCGGGCGACCTCGTTTTGGTCGTCGATATCGGCGGCGGCACGACGGACTTTTCGCTCATCGGCGTCACCGAAAAATCCGGCGAACTGCGGCTCGAGCGCATCGCCGTCGGCGAACACATCCTGCTGGGCGGCGATAATATCGACCTCGCGCTCGCCCACACCGTTGCCGCGCAGCTTCCGGCCAGACTCGATTCGCTCCAGATGCAGCAGCTCTGGAACAACTGCCGGCTCGCGAAGGAAAAACTGCTCAACTCCGACGCCGAAGAACTCCCGGTTACGATCCTCGGCAAAGGCTCGAGCCTCATCGGCGGAACGATCAAGACCAGACTGCGCCGCGAGCAGGTGGAGCAGGTGCTCGAAGGCTTCTTCCCGCGCGTGGCGAAGGATTCCGCGCCCGAACGCGGCCGCCGCGCCGGCCTGCAGGAAATGGGCCTGCCCTACGCCGCCGATGCCGCCATCACCCGGCACCTCGCGAAATTCCTCCAGCAGCCTGGCGGCTTCGCCGCGCCCACCCACGTTCTGTTCAACGGCGGCGTGATGTACGCGGCGTTCGCGCGCGACCGCATCATGGAAGTTCTCAACGGCTGGCTGCGCGAAAGCGGCAAGCCCGCCGCCGAATCGCTGACCGGCGAAGATCTGATGCATGCTGTCGCGCGCGGGGCGGCCTATTACGGCGCGGCGCGGCACGGCAAAGGCATCCGCATCCGCGGCGGCATTCCCCGTTCTTATTACGTCGGCATCGAAACTTCCATGCCCGCGGTGCCAGGCATCCCGGCGCCCGTGAAAGCTCTCGCGGTGGCGCAGTTCGGCATGGAGGAAGGCACCTCGGTCCAGAT